>NZ_SJFM01000047.1:0-19508 GCF_029478545.1 Vibrio sp. 1180_3 | reverse complement strand
TGGTTTCATGTTGAACTTGCTTGGCGGACTCATCGCTTACTGTTTAAAACCAGAAAAGCCATCTCTAAATATCACAAGTACCGAAAAGACGGGGCTCATGGCGATTGCTTAAACCGATCTCAGGTTAATTAAGCGTTTACGTTGAAAAGGTAAAAGCACACTCTGGCATTAAAGGAAATGAAAGAGCGGATACGCTGGCAGTAGATGCAGCGAGAAACGATATCGACTAACACAACAATGCGGCTTGTAGGGGTGATACCTACAAGTCTCTATTACCTGTTATTTGCGTTTTTGTAGATAACATATAACTGAAGGTGGATGCGATAGGAGTGTGATAGGTGATAGCGTGTAGTAGTTATTTCTAACAAACTGTTTCCTTGAAGTTTATTACGAAGGGGATAATGTTTATGCTTTCTTGGACTCTGGCTGACACCAAAGAATAAAAGGGTGCTAGAAATCCTAGCACCCAGGTAAACACGTTATAGGGGGAGTTTACCAAATTACATAAAAGTTAAAGTTTCCCTTCACTGCCACACATATGAATCTTATCCATCACGACTTGTTTCATCGCTGCTTTACCTGGAGTGATATATTTCCGCGGATCATTCGCATCCGGATGCTCAGCAAAATGCTGCTTAACAGCATTTGAGAAGGCGATTTTCAGTTCAGTTGCAACGTTGACTTTGCACACACCTAAGCCAATACAGCGGCGAACCATCTCATCAGGCACACCTGAAGCACCATGTAAAACAAGCGGAATATCAACCACTGAATGGATCTTGTCCAGACGGTCAAAATCAAGTTTTGGTTCTGCTTTGTACAGGCCGTGGGCTGTCCCAATTGCCACTGCTAACGAGTCAATCCCAGTACGACGCACAAACTCTGCTGCCGATGCAGGATCTGTCATGAGCGCATCGGCACTATCGACGATCAGGTCATCTTCTTGTCCCCCCAAACGACCCAGCTCAGCTTCAACACTCGCGTCAAAGCGGTTGCAGTATTGAACTACGGAACGTACGATTTCTATGTTTTGGTCGAAGGCATGATGAGAGCCATCGATCATCACAGAGCGAATGCCGTGATCCACCTTAGTGCGGATATCCTGCAGATCTTCATGGTGATCAAGGTGCAAAACGAGTGGGATTGAGTGTTTATGCGCAGCTTCTTTACAGATACTAATTAGATAATCGGTACCTGCATAATCGTAAGTGCCAGGTGTGCCAGCAAGGATCACGGGAGAGCCCATCTCTGATGCTGTCTCGACGATAACCTGTACCGTTTCTAAGTTATGGATATTGAATGCAGGAACTGCATAGCCACCGAGTTGAGCACGTTTTAGCATTTCACGAGAAGATATTAGATACATAAAGCCTCCTGACTTGGTACGGGTTTAGTTTCGAATACAAGACGTCCGTTAACCCAAGTTTTTGTAATTGAGAAATCTGATTGAATTGCCACCATAGAAGCGCGTTTACCCATTTCTAAAGTGCCTAATTGATGTTGTAAGCCTAATGATTCAGCTGGGGTCAAAGACGCCATCAGCCACGCTTGCTCAAGTGGAATGTTGAGCCAGCGCTGAATGTTTTGTACTGCCGTTAGCAAGGTCAGTGTGCTACCAGCTAGACTGCCAGAATCTGTTGTGACGACCCCATCTCGCATTTGCACTTGGTATTCGCCGAGGGTGTACTCACCATCTGGCATGCCCGCTGCACACATCGCATCGGTAATTAATGTCATGCGAGTGCCACAGCAACGGTGAGCGACGTCGATAGCCGCAGGGTGAACATGATGGCCGTCGGCGATCATCTCTACATAACTGTTAGGATTAAGAAGTCCGGCACCAACCACGCCCGGATCGCGGTGATGCAAACCACGCATACCGTTGTAGCAATGGACGATGCCACATGCCCCTGCATCGAGAGCCTTCTGAACTTGATCGTAACTGGCATCAGTGTGTCCAAGCATCACTCGCACGCCTTGTTCATTGAGGTAGCGGATAGCCTTCAAAGCCCCCGTCTTTTCGGGAGCCAGAGCGACCTTAAGTAACTGGTTATCGCTATAAGAAATCCAGTCATCAAGCTCTTCAACTGATAAATCTCGAAACCATGCTGTAGGGTGTGCGCCACGATTTTTCTCTGTAAAATATGGCCCTTCTAAATACGCCCCAAGAAGCTCAGCACCGTCAACGCCCTTCCGCTTACTTTTCGCAACTTGTTTTAGCGCACATCGAATCTTTGCCACTGGCGCTGTCACGGTTGTAGCAACAAAGGCTGTAACGCCAAGACTTGCAAAGTAACGTGACATAGTATTTAGACTATCATGGTTGGCATCCATGACGTCGCAGCCCTGTGCCCCGTGGACATGACTGTCAATCATGCCAGGAAGCAAACTCACGGCGCCCAAATCTATAAAATCTACATGCTGCTGAGGTTTGAATTGCTCAATAACATCAATAACTCCGTCAACATTAACGGTAATTAAGGCATCGTTAAGCCAGTTATCACCATGTAATATCCGCTGAGCACGATAGCTCCGCTTCACATTAGTGTGTTGTTCAGATTCCATCTTCTTCTACCGTATCCGCGATTAGCGCTCTTTGTTCCATTTCCGCAGCCAATGAAGTGATTCCTCTATACCCACATTCAACAGCTTGCTTGCGAAACTCGACCAGGCTGAGTTCATCTCGTTCAAGTAACATTTCCGCTGCCATCTGCATATTGGTTCCTGTTACCACTTCAATATCGTCTCTTTCCTGACTCAGAAGTGATGCGGTACGAAATGGCGTACCTCCCAGCAAATCAGTCAGAAAAACAATACCTTCGCCAGAATCTATTTCTTCTATCGCTTCTCGAATCGCTTTTTCAAGCTGTGGTGTGGTTGCCTCTTCCGGGAAGTCGATAAACTTAAACTGAGGCTGTTCGCCAATGACTTGGAACACTGCTTTTGCCAGGCCTGAAGCGAAGCCACCGTGACCAGATAAAATTACTGCAATCATTTCAATTTCCCTTATTGAGGCTGATTACTCAGCCCCGTTTATTCTGTGGATACAAGTGTTATAGGAAGCCCATAAAGCGACCAACAACACCCAGGGCGACAGTCAGGCCAATCAGTTTGAGTGGACTCCAGCCTCGCTTAACCAAGGCGTACATTACTAGGGTGTAAACAAGAGGTAAGAATGCGGGCATCAGTTTGTCGATGACGTCTGCTTGCAGTTTTACCACCGCGTCACCCGCGGTGATTTCCGCTGTTGTTGACAGGCGAACATAGGTCGCAACTAACGCGCCGATGACAGTCATACCGACCATTGAAGCGGCGTGACCGACCTTCTTTGTGTTGGCTTTGATCACTGGGATAGCAGCAACACCCATACGGTAGGCGTAATGTGCCAGACCAAAACGAAGACCAAAGTGCACTACGTTAAACAGTACGATAAAGAACACAGCCCCCATGATTGAGCCTTGTAATGCAAGGTCAGCACCGATACCACCACAGATAGGGAGTAGGGTTAGCCAGAACATCGCATCACCGATACCACCCATGGGTGCACCAACCGCAATCTTGGTACTTTGGATACTGTTGATGTTCTGTTTTGAACGTTCCATCGCCAGTACTATACCCATAACGAATGTCACCAAGAATGGGTGGGTATTGAAGAAGCCCATGTGACCTTGCATTGCCTTAGATAGGTCCGCTTTATTAGCGTGAATCTTTTTCAGTGCAGGGAGTAAGCCATACAGCCAGCCCGAAGCCTGCATACGTTCGTAGTTGAAAGATGCTTGGAGCAGTAGTGAGCGCCATGCCATGCGGTTAATGTCCGCTTTAGTTAGCTCTGCGCCAATTTCCTTGTTTTCATATTCATCTTGAGCCACGCCTGGAGCGGGTGGCACATCAGCGTTTTGGCTACGGAGGTCGAGTTCGTTGCTTACATTAGATTCCATCATCAAAGTCCTCAGCTGGTGCAGTTACTGGTGTTGGTTCGGTTTTGCGCATAAAGTCGATGATTGCCATAGCCGTTGCAACAGCAGCAATCGCTAGGATTGGGAGTTGTAGCCATGCGGCTGCAACAAAACCAAGAATGAAGTACGGGATGTAGGCATTTTTCATCATGATCTTCATCAGAACAGCAAAACCGATGGCAGGCATGATGCCACCCGCGACACCTAAGCCGTCGATAAGATCTTTCGGTAGGATTTCAACCATCTTTCCTGCGTGTTCAGCTCCAAGGTAGACTGGTAAGAATGCGCATAAGAAGTAGAAAGTACCCAGTACAGCTAATGCCATGTAGTTAACGCGTTCAATACCATTGATATCTGCATCTTGCGCGTACTCATCACACTTAGACATGACCGCTGACATTGCCGAGAAGAGTAGAGTGATACCCATTTGCACAGCGACCGCAAAAGGTACCGCGACACCAACCGCGACATTAGGTTCAACTTTTGTGGTGATAGCGAAAGCCGTACCGACGATGGTACCGATGATGACGTTTGGTGGCTGAGCGCCTGCAAGCGGTGCAAGACCCATCCAAATCAGTTCTAGCGTACCACCGACTAAGATACCGGTTTGCAAGTCGCCTAAAATTAGACCAACAAGCGGCCCAAGTACTACAGGGCGGTGGAAGTGAGTGAGACCGTTGAATAAATCTAGGCCAGCAAAGAAGGCTAAGATGCCGAGCATCAACGCCTGTAAGAGTCCTATTTCCATGGTTGGTGTCCTTATTATTAGATAAGAGTAAAGAGGTCTGTGGCACTTTCAGTGGGTACACCTTGCATGGTGCATTTCACTCCTAGTGCTTTTAGTTTTTCAAATTCCGCCACGTCTTCAGTTCCGACTGAAACCGTTTTGGCAATTTGTTTTTTCCCTTCTACGTAGTGCATGTTCCCTACGTTAATATTGCTAATGGGTACGCCACCTTCGACCAATTGGCGGAAGTCTTTTGGTGTGCGGCATACAAGAAGAATTCGTTGACGATCAGACGCTTTATGGATGGTGTCGATGGCCTTTTGCACGTTCCAGAAACGGATGGCAATGCCATCTGCCAGCACCATTTCCATCAGGTTTTGTTGAATGGTGTCTTCAGCCACTTCGTCATTGACGACGACCACAATATTTGCATCAGCAAAACCGACCCACTGCACGCCAACTTGGCCATGAACTAAACGCTCATCAATGCGACTTAATACGATATTTGGCATGATTAATTCCTTCTAAAATTCGTTAGTTGTTCAATGGGTAAATGGTGACGCCTTGTACGACACGGTTTACCTCACCAGTCGGACATGGGTTGTCAGGGCCAAAACCCAGCTGGAGTGATTTTTCAAACGCCAAAATTTGACAGAACAGTACGTAAGGGAAGCAGAGCCATTGATCGCCAAAACCCAATTGACCAAGTTCAAAGACATCTTCTTCATTGAGTGCGCTTTCTGACATCGCGATGTGAGCCAGTGTTTGTTTGTCGCGACGGATTTCATTGAACAGGTCTAAATCGTACTGACGGGTGTACGCGTCGCTAGAAAATAGTTGGATCACCAGCGCGTTATCATTGATGCTGAACTTAGGCCCGTGACGGAAACCCAGCGAAGAATCAAAGGTGGTCATCACTTTGCCAGCGCTCAATTCCAGTGATTTCAATGACGCTTCGCGAGCAAGGCCAGCAAAACCGCCGCTGCCAAGTACAATTAAACGATCATAAGGCTGCTGAGCGATTTGTTTGATGGCTTGCGGCCACTGTTGCAGTTTGTTGTCACATAAGTGGGCTGTGGCTTCGATTCGCTCACGCCATTGTGTAGGCGTTTGATCGCTAAATAGGGTGAATGCCGACATCAACATACAGGTGAAGCTTGACGTCATGGCAAAGCTGTTATCGTTTGAGCCTTCAGGCATCAGTAAGCAGTAAGCGTTATTGGCACTTTCGGCATAACGAGCCAATGCGCCTTCGCCATTACAGGTTAAAAAGAGGTGGTGGCAATCAGGAATAAGCTGGTCAACTAACGCTACAGCGGCGACGCTTTCAGGGCTGTTACCAGAACGAGCAAAGGAAACCAATAGTGTTGGTCGGCTGCTATCGAGATACTGTTCTGGATTCGAGACAATATCCGTGGTTGGAATCGATTCGACTTGGAAGCGTAATCCAGCCTGAATAAACGGAACCGCGGCGTCTCCTACGAAAGCAGACGTGCCCGCACCTGTTAAAATGATGCGCAGATTGGGTTGAGCTAGTCGTGGGTTTAAGAAAGCACTGACGGCATCATATTGCTGCTCTAAAATATCAGCCAATGCACGCCATAGACGCGGCTGGTGGCTAATTTCTTTTGCGGTATGAATGCCATTATGTTGCTCTAACCATGGCTGTTCGTAGCTTAGAAATAGGTTCATTACATCGTCTCCTTGCAAACTACTGCATTGGAATAACAGGCTGCGGAATAGACCTCAGTCACTTCCATGATCTTGTGAATTACAATGTCAGCGGGATGGTTTCCAATTTGTTGTTGAGAAATGGCCTTAGCCTGATTTGGTAGATATTGGCTAAGGATCGTGACTGGCAACGGACTGGCAGTCAGGTTGTCAAATAAAGCCTGTTGCGCCGCTTTCACTTCTGGATGAGTCCAGTAGTAGCGAATGCGGTCGCTTAAGCTGTAGCTACAATCAAGAAATTGCTGGTGGCCTTTGCTGGCGTAGTGTGAACGCCAGTAGTTAGGTTGTTCGCGCATCACTTGCTCAATGGTGTCTCGCAGGTGTGAGGCATGGTGCGTCCCTAACCACTCTTTTTCCGCTCGGTCGAGTCCATATAACGCTTCTCGCAGGGCAAACGTTAAAGCTGGGCCAACTTTTAAAATCGCAAAGTGATCACGCACAAGTTGGTGGTAAGCCTGCGGGTTTTGGTAGTCAGTGGAATGTGCTTCGAAAACGAGGTTCGGCTGGCTGTCAATCATACGGCTGAGTGATTGGGCTTTTTCACTCTCGTAGTGGTGCACGTTGTGATGGTCAAATTCGACACCCGGTTGCACCACAAGACCAATGACGCGTGGCCACACATAGCCAAGGCCTAAGTCGCTAAAAGCTTGGTGATGAGCATCCAATGTCGCAAGCGCTTGCTCAGGCTTAGTTACTTCAATGCACTCTTCCTGCAACGATTCAAGCGCGCCGCCCGGAGTGGGTACTTCCGTTCCGACTACATAAACAGGTGCTTCACCACCAACGCTTTTCCAAGCCCTTTCCGCAACCACACACAGCTGTGCGGCACGCTCTGCCATGAGTTCTTCAGTAAGAGGCAACTGGTCATCAGCACATGGCATAGAGCAGTCGAGGTGAATTTTCTTAAAACCAGCACAAATGTAGTCATAAATCATCTGAGCTGAATATTCCATTGCCTGGCTTGCAGACAGGTTTTGCCAACAGTTTGGGCCAAGGTGATCACCACCCAACACCACGTTATCCGCTGGGAAATTGAGACGTTCAGCTAAAGAGAGCACATGGCTGGAAAAATCTTGCGGTGTCATTCCTGTATAGCCACCAAACTGATTCACCTGATTAGATGTTGCTTCTATTAGCACCAGTTGTTGAGCTTGTGCCGCTTGTTTAATCGCAGCTTCAAGAACTAGCGGGTGCGCTGAGCAAACAGAGTAAATACCCGTTGATTGGCCTTGCTTATGCTGTTCAATTAGAGAAAGTAACGCTTTCATTTTTATTCCTAGTTAATTGTTTGATCGGCAATAATCACTTCAACACCCATCTCAATAAGCGTTCGGTGCGTTGCATGGGGAATATTGCTATCGGTTACCAATACATCAATTTGGTTTGCTGCGCGGATCATGCAAAAGCTTTTGCGGCCAAATTTGCTTGAGTCCGTAACCGCAATAACTTGGCGAGCGACTTCGCACATAGCTCGGTTGACTTGTGCTTCTTGAGTGTCCGGTGTAGTCACGCCAGCCTGTAGATCAAATCCGTCCACACCCAGAAACAGCTTGTCAAAAAGGTAAGAACGGATTTGTTGCTCTCCATGATTTCCAATCAATGAGCA
The DNA here is from genome assembly GCF_029478545.1 of Vibrio sp. 1180_3. Taxonomy (NCBI): domain Bacteria; kingdom Pseudomonadati; phylum Pseudomonadota; class Gammaproteobacteria; order Vibrionales; family Vibrionaceae; genus Vibrio; species Vibrio sp. 1180_3. The sequence goes on along the minus strand of NZ_SJFM01000047.1, from coordinate 11,488 downwards.
AGACGCTCGACGAAGGCTTCCACCGACAACATGAAGGTCGATGTTTTCGAATTGACTAAGTTGATACGCAGTATTGAGTGCATTGGTCATCACAACCAATTGTTGCTTGTTCGCCAAATACTGTGGCATTAGACCTATCGTGGTTCCAGAATCTAAAATAACCGCTTCGCCATCATAAATAAGACCTGCAGCTGAGCGAGCAATTAACTGCTTAGCACTTCGGTTCATTTGGTCTTTTCGGTACAATGGCTGATCGAAGGCAAAGTTAGGATTGAGCGTAGCTCCGCCATAACAACGGAATACACAGCCTTCTTTCTCGAGCAAATTCAGGTCATGGCGAATAGTTACGGCAGATACATTGTACTGTTCTACAAACTCGTCTACTTTTCCTGAGCCATGGCTGCATATATATGCCAATATTTTTTGTCTTCGTTCTGCACTGGTCATTTACCAAACCCTCTTTCGTTACGTTTCACTTGGTGTGTGAAATGTTTCGATTTTCTTTTGATTAGTATTAAAGCAGGACAGATGAAGTAAAAGTGAAAGCTAGATCACAGTCAGTTTTCTTTCGGTTTGGACTCAAAAAACCTTTCACTTGACAGAAAGTGAAAGGCTAGGCTTTCACTTTTTGCCTAAATTTGTACTTTGTAAGTACCATAAAAGCTGACTTTTACTATTTTAAAGCTGAAAGAATGAATGAATCCGCCCAATTGATTAGGTTTCGAAATACAACCTGTTTGAGATCACAAACTGGAACATCAGTGAATTTTTATAGCGTAATAACAGCTAAATCAGCCGGAGCTTGGCTGGTTCAAAAAATCACGTTATAAGCACTAAAATGGATTTATAAAGGAATACTAAGGAGTGAGATTATGCGACGATTCGAACATCAACACCCAATGCTGTAAGGTGGTCGACATAGCTTTGATGGATACCGCTATCAGTAATTAATATGTTCAGTTGTTCTGGACGAGCAATCAGACAAAAGCTTTGACGGTCAAACTTCGACGAATCTGTTACCGCAATGACGGTTTGAGCAGCCTCTAACATTTTTCGGTTAATATCAGCCTCACCTTGATGAGGTGTCGTAATTCCTGCCGATCTATCAAACCCATCGACTCCCAAGAACACCTTATTGAACCGATAGCTAGTGACTAAGTCTTCTCCACCGACACCATGAACTGAGTAGGAATTTTTACGCATCGTGCCACCAGTCACCATAACAGTGACATTAGTTTTATTGGCAAGGTGATAGGCGATATTGATACCGTTGGTCATGACAACAAGGTCATGCTTAGCGTCAAGATGGTAAGCAATCTGCTCGGTCGTCGAGCCTGAGTCAAGAATGACTTTATCGCCATCAGCAATAAGAGATGCAGCGTATTCCCCGAGCTTAGCTTTGATACTACTGTTGAGCTGCTTCTTATCATTCAATGGACGCTCAAAAGCAAACTGATTATTTAGCAGCGCACCCCCATAACATCTTTTTACACAGCCTTGTTTCTCAAGATAATTGAGATCATTGCGAATCGTAACCTCTGAAACATTATAAAGTTCAGAAAAATGGTTAACTTCGCCTTTTTGGTGATTTTGAATGTAGTGAAGGATCTCTTCACGTCTTTGGGCTGTGGTGGTCATAGGGAAATACTCCGACAAGTAAACATTTTACTCTAACTAATTTCTGCAGAGGGCCGAAACAAGTGCCTTAATTCATTGTGTAACGCAGTGTCCCTCTAAGATAGGTAATTAGACTCTTCGTTTGTCTCAATGCATTCATCTTTAACTCAATCCCAACCAAAGTGGTTTTCGTATTCAGGGTATTGAATAATGGTTCCTCACGTCTCGCCATTCTCTGAAATCCTTAAGACATCGTCAATCTCGACACCGAGGTGTCAATCTTGCTTCCGATCTTAACATTGAAGAGCGAATCTAGTGAGCGAAGGAAATGCAGTGCAGTTTATTAAGCTCACCAACCTTTTTTGTAAATAAGGTGGTGTTTTACTGCTCTTTGATTGAAAACTAGTCCTCAGTAGGTGAATTTGGCGATGATGATTGACATAACTTTGTTCATCGACAATCACGCTTGTACTTGAGTAAGCTGAAGTGATAGCTGACGGTTGGTATGAGTAATGACGAGGATACTATGTGAATCTTGCTTTTTTGAATATTTATGCGATCTAACAATGGGGGAGCCAGCGTTACGTTTAAATAAATATTATGCTACCGATTTTGTATGAGAGTTTAACTCCGACTGATAAGTGTCGTCCCCCTAAGAACCGTACGTGCAACTTTCACTGCATACGGCTCAAGCCTCCACAAAGGCATCGTATGATACCCAGCAACTTAGAAAGCAATTAGAGCAGGAACGTGCCAAGAGTGCGAGCTTGCCTTTTGGACTTTCTCTTTGCCAAGTAATCTCGGTATTGAGGGGCAAATGGTGTTGCCGCACTTCGGATTTTCACGTGTCTCTCTATAAGCACTTTGGCTATTTTGAAACAGATTGAATTGGCAATCCATATTCATGATCTTCTGCCAACCGTGAAATTGCCATTGACCTTGACGGTTGATGAAGTATTTAAGAGCGATCCAAGTTCTGGATTTTGTTGGATGATGCCTTTTAGCCCAGTGCCATAACGTATGGAATAGCTTGTGACCTACATATCCTAATACCTGTTTAGCCACGCAGTTTCGATAGTAATTCGACCAGCCCCTGAGTTTCAGATTTATCAACTTGATTAAATCGTTAACGGGGATGGTTGCGTGCTTTTTGATGAGTTCACGCAAGTTACTCAAGAACAGCAGTGTGTTGGATTTGCTCGGTTTAATGAGCAATTTCCCTTTGTACTTCCTATGATTAAAGCCTAAGAAGTCAAAACCACGGCTGATATGGGTAATGTGCGTTTTCTCTTCGGAGAGTGTTAAGCCTCTTTCTGCTAAGAAATCAGCAATCAACGGTTTAATATCGTTCTCCAGCACTTCCTTTGAAGCACAGGTGACGACGAAATCGTCGGCGTATCCAATAAAGTTGGCTCTAGCACCCTTTTTTAGTGCAGTAGACTTTATGCGTTGCTCAAGCCCTGCAAGAGTCATAAGCATCAAGGTCGGAGATATGACCCCACCTTGTGGTGTTCCCTCGTCAGTGCGATAGAACAACCCTTTGTCCATAAAACCAGACTTTAACCATTGTTCCAACATACGTTTATCTACAGCAATGTTGTCCACATTTACAACTAAACACTGTTTAGTAAAGCCCGTGATTGCTTCATACATTCAGCTAATAAAACATCCCTTACACTGCTTATAACTTAATCATAACAGCTTATAGGTGGTTATAAGTCATGAGTACTAATGCAAAAGCTTGGGTTGAACAGGTTGTTCTTCCTACTTACCCAACGGGCAAGGTGGATCCCAATCCGCTGTTTTTAGAGAACCGTGTTTATCAAGGTTCATCGGGTTCCGTTTATCCTTACGGTGTAATTGATAGCATTACGGATCAAAAAGTCGATCAAAGTTATCAAGCGGTATATATCGAAAATGATTATATCAAAGTCATGCTACTGCCTGAACTTGGTGGGCGCATTCACCGTGCGTATGACAAGGTAAAAGGCCGTGATTTTGTGTACTACAACGAAGTGGTTAAACCCGCTCTGGTTGGTTTATTAGGGCCGTGGATTTCTGGTGGTATCGAATTTAACTGGCCGCAACATCACCGCCCGACGACCTTTATGTCGAATGATTTCACCATTGATCATGATGATGATGGCGCTGTGACAGTGTGGATGGGCGAAGTTGAGCACATGTACGGTTTGCAAATCATGGCGGGCTTTAAGGTTTACCCAAACAAAGCCCTGATTGAGATCACGGGTAAAGTCTACAACGGTAATGAAACGCCCCGTCAATTCTTATGGTGGTCGAATCCCGCAGTTAAAGGTGGTGACGATCATCAAAGTATCTTCCCGCCTGATGTCACCGCGGTATACGATCACGGTAAGCGCGATGTCTCAAATTTCCCAATCGCTACGGGCGAATATTACAAGGTAGATTACTCGCCTGGTACCGATATTTCGCGTTATAAAAATCTGCCTGTACCGACGTCTTACATGGCAGATAAATCGGCTTACGACTTTGTGGGCGCATACAGCCACAACGAACAGGGCGGTTTGCTTCATGTTGCCAATCACCATGTCTCTCCGGGTAAAAAACAATGGACCTGGGGTAACTGCGACTTCGGTATTGCATGGGATCGTCAACTCACCGATACCAATGGCCCTTACATTGAATTAATGACAGGTGTGTTTACCGACAACCAACCCGACTTTACATGGATCGATAGTCATGAAGAGAAGGTGTTTGTTCAACACTTCTTGCCATACAGTTATCTTGGTAATGTGCATAACGCCAATACTGACGTGGCGATAAAACTTGAACGCTCAAATGGCAAACTAGAGTGGGCAGTTTATGCCATTGCGGAAATCACTGATTACACTATGGTGATTTCAGACGGCAAGAATACAGTGTACGAAACGTCATTAACCATGATGCCGGGTGATACTCGCCAAGGGACGTGCTTACTTGATGGTCAATGTGTCAGTCTTGTCGGTCAGATCGAACTCACAACAACTAACCGCTTAACCATGACGGTCACTTCTGCAGATGGTTTCAGCACACTGTCTTATAGTGAACATGTCGCTTCGGCAGATGAAATAACACCAGATCCCGCCACGTCACCTGCATTACCCGCTGACGTTGACAGTGTCGAAGCCTTGTATTTCATCGGCCAGCACCTTCAGCAATACCATCATGCAACGCGAAGCCCAGTTGATTATTACCAGGAGGCGTTAAAGCGCGATCCGAACCATTACCAAACCAATGTGGCAATGGCATCACTGGCGTATGAAGGTGCCGATTACCCCGCAACACTTGCCTACACCAGTGCTGCATTGGCACGAGCTCATCAGCTCAATAAGAACCCGCTGTGCGGCAAAGCTAGCTACTTGCGTGGTTGTGCAAATGAGAAATTAGGCTTTTTAGATCAGGCCTTTAGCGATGTTTTTAAGGCTACATGGAGTGCGAACTGCCGTGATACTGGATTTTTCGCCGCCGCCCGTATTGCGACCAAGCAATCTCGTTGGGGGGAAGCGCTGGATTATACGAACCGAGCTTTACAGCTTAACGGCATGCATTATCAAGCAGCGACACTGAAAGCACACTTGCTGATCACGCTGAACCGTGCCAGCGAAGCGGCTGCTTTTATTAAAGCACAAAAAGTGATTCAGCCGCTGGGGTATGGGTTGGCTTTCGAGCAATACCAACTCAGTCAATCAACCTCCGATTTAGCGTCATTCAAGCATTTAATGAACGGGCGTGAAGCCAATGCGATCCATCTGGTGAATTTCTATTTATCGATCGGTGCAACAAATAGTGCAAAAGTCGTATTAGCTCAGAGTGATAGCCAAGGAGCGATGACTTATATTTACCAAGCTTATTTATCTGATGAGCACACTAGCGCCGACTCTGATCTAAAAACTGACGTTAAAACAAGTGTCACAACTTGGTTAGACTCGGCGGCAGAAACCTTCGCTGATAACGTGTTATTCCCCAATACCTTGACAGAAATTAGTGTGCTGGATGCCTTCCCCAATCATTACTTTACTCAGTATTTGTTGGGTTGCTTCTTTTACGCCAAGCGTAATTATTCTCGCGCCGTACACCACTGGGAAAAGGTCTTATGCCTAAATCCTGACTATGCGCCGGTATTACGTAACTTGTCGGTTTATGCATACAACAAATGCAAAGATTCACAGAAAGCGATTGATTTGATGTCGCGTGCGTTTGCACTTTCGCCTGACGATGCTCGTATTTTGTACGAGTTAGATTTCCTTCATCAAGCTGTAGCGACCGAGCCAACAACGCGATTAGAGCTTTTGCAATCGCACTTAGAGGTAGTTGCCAGACGGGATGATTTAACCGCAGAAATGCTCAACTTATACAATATCACAGGGCAGTTAGAGCAGGCTGCTGAGTGTTTAGCTACAAGGCAATTTCACCCGTGGGAAGGAGGAGAAGGACGCATTACTGGTCAGTTTGTCGTGAACAAATTACGCACCGCTCTTGGCTTAATAAACCAACATGCGTATACCGAGGCAATTGAATGTTTACAAGGTGCGCTGCATTACCCACATAACTTGGGTGAAGGGCGTTTAGTTGGGCAAACCGATAACGATCTGTATTACTACCTAGGTTATTGCTACCAAAAGCTAGATCAACATCAACTGGCTGCTCAACATTTCAAGTGTGCTACACAGGGTAAACAAGAAATAGGGCAAAGCCGTTATTATAACGACCAACCTGCTGATTACTTGTTCTATCAAGCCGCAGCACTGTATCAGTTGGGTGATACTGAAAAAGCGGTTTCATTATATGAAAATATGGTGGCGTGGGCTGAAGCGGAAGCTGACACACCCGTTGAGACGGACTTCTTCGCGGTATCACTGCCTGCTTTGATTGTGTTTGACGGTGATTTACAGGCCGAGCATCAACAGCATTGCTTATTCGTAAAAACAATGGGGCAGCTAGGGTTGGCGTTGATAACCGAGCAGGGCAATCATATTGCGTACAGCGCAGAAGAACACGATACAGATAAACAATTAACGTTTGAACACACCTTGCAGGCATTGTTAACCCAATCGCCAGCACATACTAAAGCGAACTTATTTAAAGAAGTCGCGCAACATCGCTACGCCTTTGGCCGTTACGGTCAAATGTAATGGATAGGTCACCTCAGGTGATCTATCGCCTGAGGTGACCACAAAACAATAACTTGAATAAACGTGTACCTCTACAAGGATTGATTATGAGTAAGACAAGCGATCAACTTAACATGAGAAATATCTGGCTCATCAGCCTAGTTGCTGCCTGCGGTGGGTTGTTATTTGGTTACGACTGGGTGGTTATTGGTGGGGCAAAGCCCTTCTATGAAGCCTATTTTAATATTACTAGTGCGTCGTTGTCTGGTTGGGCAATGAGTTCAGCGTTATTGGGTTGTATGGCAGGGGCGTTCATCGCAGGTACTGTCTCTGACAAATACGGGCGTAAACGTCCTTTGATCTTAGCGGCACTCTTGTTTGTGATTTCTGCTTGGGGCACCGCAATGGCAGGCAGTTTTAATGCATTTATTGTCTTTCGTATTATTGGCGGGATAGGGATAGGTTTAGCCTCAGCGTTATCACCTATGTATATCGCCGAAATTGCACCTGCGGAAAAACGTGGTAAGTTTGTGGCGATTAACCAGCTAACCATTGTTATTGGGGTATTAGCGGCGCAAATCATTAACTTGGTGATTGCAGAACCTGTGGCAACTGGCGCAGCACAAGCTGACATTTTACAATCATGGAATGGTCAAATGGGTTGGCGTTATATGTTTGGTGCAGAATTGGTACCAGCACTCGCGTTTTTACTTTTGATGTTTGTGGTGCCTGAATCGCCACGTTGGTTAGTGAAAATGGGAATGGCAAAAAAAGCCAAAGGCACATTACGTCGTATTGGTAGTGAAAGCTATGCTAGCCGCACCGTGGCAGAAATTGAAAGTACACTGTCAGCTGAAACCCGTTCGCTACCTTTTAGTGCGTTGTTAAAGCCAGATGTAAAACCTATTTTAATCATTGGTGTGGTGTTGGCAGCGTTCCAACAGTGGTGTGGGATCAATGTGATTTTCAACTACGCCCAAGAGATTTTTGCTTCCGCTGGGTTTGACATTAACGACACCTTGAAATCGATTGTAGCCACGGGATTAATCAACCTAGTCTTTACGATTTTGGCGATTCCGTTTGTTGATAAAATCGGCCGTCGTAAATTAATGATTGTCGGATCATTTGGCCTAACCATTATTTACGGCTTAATGTCTGCGGCTTATGCATTTGGCATGTTAGGGCTTCCTGTGTTGTTATTGGTGCTGGTGGCTATTTCTATCTACGCACTGACTTTAGCGCCAGTGACGTGGGTTTTGTTATCTGAAATCTTCCCGAACAAAGTACGTGGTACAGCCATGTCGGTTAGCACGCTTGCACTATGGGTGGCGTGTTTCGCACTCACATATACCTTCCCATTGCTTAACGCAGGGCTAGGCGCATCGGGTTCTTTCTTACTTTACGGTGTTATTTGTGCTTGTGGCTTTGTTTTCATCTATCGCCACGTGCCAGAAACCAAAGGTCGTTCATTAGAAGAGTTAGAGAAAGAGTTGGTGGCTCAATCCGCTAATTTAGGCAAAGAAATAAAAGCATAACCAATACAAATAACCATAACTAAAAAGATCACCGTTAGGTGATCTTTTTTATGCGTGAAACAAACTATCTAGCTCCTGTTCAACCCATAAATAGCTCATGCCCATCACTCGTTCTATTTGGCTTAGCTGACCAAACGACACCAGTGTTTGATCTTGGCGGCGGGCATTCTTATCTTCAAACGGATTCGTGAGTGTTTGATCTGTGATCGTATTCAACCAAGGTTGACCCAAGGCACAAGTGTTGCCGTACAGAATGATTTTATTGATGTTTAGGGTGATCAGAAAATTATACAAAGCTTGACCAAGCACTATTGCGGCGCGTTTAGCGACATCTAATGCGATAGGATCGTTTTGTTGGTAGCGCAGAACAAAATCATCAAACGTGAGAGCTTGTTCTTTTTCTATCATTGCCTCAAGTGTTTGCAGGTAGTGTGTAATCTCACTCTTATGATCCGCCTTACTTTGACTGTGTAACGCAGATTGTTGAGAGTAGCGCTCGCACAAGGCTTTTGAACTGGCTTCGGTCTCTAAACACCCTTCTCGGCCACAACCGCAAATAATGCCGTTATTTGCGACTTTAGTGTGACCGATTTGTCCACTACCAAACATTTTTCCGCGGTAGATATTATTGTTGATCAGGAACGAAGATCCGATCCCGTAATCGATATTCAGTGCACAGAAATCTTGCCTGCTGTGGCCACCTAACCATTTTTCTGCTAATGCCATCATTACACAATCATTATCAACTAGCACATCAACACGTAAGCGTTGTTCGAGAATGTATTTAAGCTCTATGGATTGTGTCCATGGGGCTTGTGGCATTCGCATTGACGATCCAACATGAGTATCCACTTGCCCATGTACTGCAATCGATAACCGATAAGGTGTGGTGCGGTTTATTTGGCGACAAGCAACAATCACAGTAACTATATCGTCGATGAGTGCCTCTGGCGTAGCAGGGGCGATGGCTTGATTGATGAACACAGAGCAAGGGGTCATTTCATTATCGACCATGATGGCCTGAATACGAGTCGGGGACACGTTAAGGCAAATGGTATCGGGGCGATGGCGCGATACATTGTACAAGCCTTTAAAGTTGCCCTTGCTTACGTCTGGCGACACGGTATTTTCAACGCGACCTTGATCGATTAATGCATCAATGATCTTGGTGATTGCTGGAATGCTTAACTGCGTTGCCTGCGCTAGTTGTGACTTGGTCATCCCTTTGTTTTTATACAGCAACTCCATGATGATACGGCAGTTATATTGTCGCACCTGTTGGTTGTTAAGGCCCTTATGGCCATTGAACCCTAAGGTATTGGTCATCATTGTTTGTCACCACCTAATCAAAGTCGCTCAATTGGCCGCATGATTAACCCTATTAATAAGCACCTTTAGGAATCAGCGTTTAGTAATAAGTGTTTAGTAATTCCTGTGACCTCGCTATCACTTAACGAACCATCACCCACTTACAGTCGCTTCTAAGCCGGTTGCAGGTTAATTAGCAAGTAGCATGGTATCACAACGGTAGAAGGGTTAATTTATGGCAATTCACACACTCGAAAATGACACATTAAAACTGATAATTAATGAGTTGGGTGGGGTTATTGATGCCTTCCAATACACGCATAACAATAAATGCAATCAAGGTGAAGAACATGCTTTCAATATTCTGAGACCACGAACAAAGCTGAGTGAAAATAATGCGGGAGAAGCCAGCATGTTCCCTATGGTGCCCATGGTGAACCGCATTAGAGGTAATAGCTTTGAATGGCTAGGACATCAAATAACATTGCCTATTCATTCACAAATAGATCCCGATTTCTTTTTACACGGTGATGGTTGGTTAACCCATTGGCAACTGTGTCGACAGAACCAACAAGAGTTATGGCTAGAATTAGCGATGACGTCAGACATTAAAGGCGTGTGTCACTACCAAGCCAAGCAGCGTTTTCAGCTTGAACAAGACAGCCTGATTGTAACCATGACAGTGACCAATCTTAGCGAGGAAGCCTTTCCATTCGGGGCGGGTTTCCACCCTTTCTTTCATTGCTTACCGGATACGCGTGTGCAATTCCCTGCGCTTGGGTGGTGGCGAGAAGATGCGACTTATCTACCAATAGACTATACAAGCGTTATCCCTCCCCTATACAGTTTTGAACGAGCGAAGCCTATTCCAAAAATATGGCTTAATAATGGTTACCGTCTGGATAAATCAGGAGTAAAAGCCACATTAAAACACGGTAACGGCTTATTGGTAACGCTTATCAGCCCGTGTAATTACCTACAACTGTATAAGCCTGTAGGGCAAGCAAGTTTTCTGTGTTTAGAGCCTCAAAGTCAAGCGGTCAATGCACATGCTTGTTTATCGTCATTATCCTCTTCTCACGGTAATTCAATTCATGAAAGCTTGGGACTTACCATACTTGAAATGCATCAAAGTATGGAGCTCACTATGACCATCAAAATTGATAGTAGTTTATATAGGCTTAATTCTAATGCTTGATAAAATTCAATTAGATGGCTACTTAAATACATCTTTTATGTCATTAATTTATAGGTACAAGGTAACGAGTGCCGCCTATAAGATACAAGTGTTTTTATGTACAGAAGCAAAAAAAGAATGGGGAGCAATAACGCTTCCCATTGTCATTTTTACCGTTGTTGATAGCACTACTTTTCTTTGATAGTTTCACAACCATCAGGAACGGTGATAGTAAATGCGTCTTTGTCTGTCTCTTGCGCCGCTTTCACATCCATTTTGTATTGAGTGCATATACCTACACTTACGTTGACCGCTCCCGTTTCTACCGATGGATTACCTCCAAGCGATCCACCACCTTGAAGGTGATACTAAGGTTGTAAGTAATATAAGGGTGTTTGTCGTGATGTTCTTCATAGTTGCTCCTGATTGGTGTTGTAGTGGTCAACTAAAATTGGCCACGGTTTGAGAGTTTTCCCAATATAATCGTTCTGATTCATTGGGAGTTAAACCACCGTTATACTGATGTGGTCTGAGTTGGCAGTAATATCCGATAATGTAACGGGTAACCTCTCGTTGAGCCTCAGCGAAGCTACGATAACCCACAGTTGGCACCCATTCCGTTTTCAGACTTCTAAAGAAGCGCTCCATCGGCGCATTATCCCAACAATTTCCTCGGCGAGATAAACTCTGTTTTATTTGAAAACGCCACAGCAATTGACGGT
>NZ_SJFM01000046.1:0-19594 GCF_029478545.1 Vibrio sp. 1180_3 | reverse complement strand
CGAAGGCGTCTTAATTGACTTAGCGGCTTCGCGAGCGAAGGCTTCTAAAGCTTTCTTGTCCATATTGCTTATCCTTAGCCATGACTGGCTTAATTATAAGCAGATACACAATTTAAATTACAGGCTCCTCTTTCTCGATTAATCTATAAATGGCTTCAATATCCATACTGGTTAACCCTTCATTTAGATTTTGAACAGTATAGCTAACAAATTCTGGATTCAGATCTAAATGGTGTTTATCAACAACAATATAAACCCATGAGTCATCACTCACTGAAAAACTGATATCCAACTCCTTGATTCCATCACGTCCCTTGAACGGAACAAAAAATTTTGAATGTAGGTGATGTGGCTGAAAGCCATTGTTCAAGAATAACTGAGCCATTTGCTGTGTCTCACCATAAAGCCGATTGCGCCACATCGAATGTACTTTTAACTTCGCTTCTGTTGAATCCAGTAAGGCTATCAAATTCTGGACAGCACTCGGTATAAACTGAATATCAGTAAATTTCCCAGCTTTGTATGCATCAATAGCAGCTAATTGAGCATCATCGCCGTTCGGATACAGTACTCCTGAAATGCCAATGTAAATAACGGGTCTCTGCTCGATTGCCATATCAACACAATAACACTCTCCGTGTTTAATCACCGGGCTAACCGCTCGCCAACCGCGTTGCTCTCGAAGATCAACTAGATGCTCGAACTGAGGCTTGTATGCATGACTGACAGTAATAGTTTTTATTTTCCGCATAATGTCATTACTTTTAGGGAGAAGACTGGGCGCAATGTTATGCGCCCGTGTTGGAGAACATTTAATGATTTAGTAATGGAAGTATCCGTTGCGAAAAAGTGACAATTTTTCTTCGGTTTCGGACAATAGAATGTTCAGGTAAATCATCATTGACACACAAAGCCGGATATTGATGATGCATAAGTTGTGATGCACAGCATCGTACTTCTATATCAACCGTTCGATTTTGGCCTGTGCAAAGCAAAGAGAGTATTGATGCCGATGAATCATAGCTCTGAAACTGGTACTTATTGCTGTAAAGCATCACGGCAACATGTGCCGCTTCTTGATTAGTACTTGGTATCCGAGTCTGGCGATGATTAGGCAATGGAATCGCCTGAACTCGAAGTCCGTCAGAGAACTGTACGCACAGTGAAGAAGCGAGCATCACATCATCGGACATATATGAACGACGAATTTCTCTAGCAAACTTTAGATATAACGAGTAAGGCAAGCTCATCCCCGTTTCTTCATCAATGGGGTTATCTTTCAGAAACTGTGAAAATGAGTAATCATCTATCGCTAATGCTTCTTTTAGACGTTGAATCCCACCAAGTTTATTGATAACCGACTTTGCTGGTGTACCTGCAAAATCACTGATATCAAGATAAGGCACTTGACGGAGAGTACTGATGACGTGATGGAGTACGACTATGTCATGTCTATCAATCCCCAAATAAAACAGAGGTGAAAAGTCATACTCAGGATAATCATAGTACTGGTCGATAGTGTAAATCATGCCTTTCAGGTCATTCGTAGTAATATTTAACATGACAACCCCACTATCTGCATTTTTGAAACGATTTTGAATTGCTTATCTAGCTGTGCCTTCTTGCCGTACCGTCCGAAAGTCATATGCGGATTCACGTGCCCAACTATCTCAGCAACACGGTGTTCTGGTTCATCTAACTGTTTTAACTCATCAATGAACGTGTGACGCAGACTGTAAGCGGTTGGACGTTGCCGTGCTTTCATTCCTAAACGGGTTTGTAACTTTCCGAACTGAGTGCGGTAGAGCTTTGACCAGTCGTTGTCTTTACCTTGTGGGGTATAGTGGAAAAGAGGTTGATTGGTAGCAGTTGTTCTTGAACGAACAAAATCTAGAAATCCCCGCTCAATTAGGTACGGATGGATAGGGACATAGCGAACTGCATGCTGATTTTTAAGATGTTGGTGTGGGTAGTAGTCAGCTATTGATATATAAGGAATCGCATCGTCACAGATCACATCATTGGTGTAAAGCTGACAAGGTTCTTGAGTTCGAAATCCACCGAACAACTGCAAATAAGAGATCCATTGAAAATCGTCAGATTGTTCTTTGAAACCTTCACTCAAAAAGAACTTATGAAGTTCAGGTATGCTCCACCTTTCACGCTGATCGCTTGCATGCTTAGTGTTTTTAAAGCTCGGCTTTAGTGACTGAGCAGGGTTAACAAGAATGAACTCTTTAATCGTGCACCATGATAGAAACTGCTTAGTTGAAGCAAAATAGTCTTTATTGGTTTTAGCCGATCGACCTTCGGAACGCAAGTGATCGATATAACTCAGCATATCGCCTGTGCTTGGCTCAGAAAGCTCCTCCCTATCAAGATAATCTAGAAAATGGCTGACTCGCTGCTGAAGTTGATGAGTCGTTAAAGCGACAACACCTTCCGTATTTTTTGATTGAATAAATTGAGCAAGCCAACGACGAAAGTGATAAGAAGGAGAAACAGTTTGCAGGTAGGTACGTTCGTCTTGCAGATCGATATGACGTGGGAGTTGAATATCATCTTGAACAGTGGGAAGTGAAGCGTAGTAACGATTCTGGTCTTCTTCACGATAATTGCTACGTAGTGTTTCAACAACAGTATCGATAGAAGTGGAGCAGGTGTAGAAATCCATGTCGGGATCTTTGAGCAGATCGATGAATAGACTCTTTAAATGAGCAGTCATCTCAAGATTTCGAATAATCGCAAGTTTGCGTTCTTTGGTTAAAAGAGAGATGCGTTTTTCAGTAGGGTAGCCTTTCTTCTGAAGCAACGAAGGGAAGTTTACGCGAGTATAGTAGACGCTAGAAGGATGTTTGAACAGGTACATATGTATCACCTTTATGTATCAGTGACTTTTGTACCGTAGAAAAGAAAAAAGCTGTTGAAAAATCAACAGCTTAGTTCATAAAAGTGGCGGAGAGATAGGGATTTGAACCCTAGAACCGCTATTAACGGTTGCCGGTTTTCAAGACCGGTGCTTTCGACCACTCAGCCATCTCTCCGTGCGGCGCTAATAATAGTTTTTGGCTAGTGTCTTGTAAAGTAATAATTTATTAAGTTTGTTCTGTTTGGCTAATTGCTGTACAGGTGAAAGAGTTAGTAGCAGCGCTGATGATTCTTATTGATATATTTTGATTTGATTTTTCAGGTAATTACTCTATTTATTATAAAGCCAATAAAATAGTGTTTTATTTTTATGTTTTTGAAAAATAATGATTTATTGGTGTTGGGGGAACATGTGTACGCCCGAAAGTGTTTGCAGATAACTGTGAACTGCTTCAAAATTAGCAAATTCCATCATTTTAGATAATCATTGAGGTTTAGATGAAAGTCGAGAATCTTTTTAAGCATCGCGGTGATTCAATGAGTAAGTATCAATCTGAGTTTATGCATTGGGTGTCTCCAACAGTACGAGAGTACTGGGGTGAGTTTTTACATAGAACAAATAGCCGTCAGTTGTTTTCTTGGGTTAGAGATTTTCATCAACCAGCGGTCAATGAAGATATTCCCGTTGCTGAGCCTATTCAATTAAAGCCAGAAGCGCAGACGCTCTACAATCAACTGCAAGCTCAAATTGGCGATGTGATTCATATTGGTGATTGGATGACTGTTGATCAACAACGTATCAACCAGTTTGGTCAAGTCACCGAAGATATGCAATGGATTCACACTGATCCAGAAAAAGCAGAGGTAGATTCACCGTTCAAGACAACGATAGCGCACGGTTTTCTGACCTTGTCTTTACTGCCTAAGTTAACCGATAGCGTCGATCCGAGTAAGTTGATGTTTCCAACAGCAAAAATGGTAGTCAATGTTGGCCTTAACCAAGTTAGGTTTCCTTATCCGGTTAAGTCTGGTAACCGCGTTCGAGCGGTAAGTACTTTATTGAAAGTAACGCCGATTAAAAAAGGCTTAGAGATTGAACGAGAAATCAAAATCGAGATTGACGGTGTGCGTAGACCGGGTTGCGTTGTTACTTCCGTGATTCAACTGCACTTTTAATTTTGAATGAATTTAAAAAAGAGGAGAGCGTTATGCTCTCCTCTTTTGCTATTTGAACTACAAGTTGATGCTGTTGCTATTTATGAGCGTTCAACGAAATATACCCATATTCATCGATAAGTGCATTGGCTTTGTCTGAACCTAGATATGAAATGAACGCTTTCACTTCCTCCGTCATTTTTTGTGGGTAGTACAGAACTAAAAATGGTCGTGAAAGTTGGTATTCATGGCTCGTGATGTTTTTAGCGGTTGCTTCCACACCTTCAAATTTTATCGCTTTAATCGATTTGTCCACAGAGCCAGTTGAAATAAAACCAATCGCTTGTGGGTTATGGTTTACCAATGTTTTAACCATACTGTTGCTATTGACGACTAAGTTGTTAGGGTTAATGTCGGAAACTAAGCGATCATTGATAACTTTAGTGAGCCCTAGCAGACTTTCAAAGCTGTACCGAGAACCCGAAGAAGCTTCACGTGTTACTACCGCGATTTTTTGGTCATTGCCACCCACTTGCTTCCAATTAGTGATTTTACCTTTATAGATGTCATACAACTGCTGTCTAGAGAGGTTTTCAACAGAATTCGAACGATTCACTACAACGGCTAATCCATCGTAGGCGATAGGCAATGTTGTCATAGCGTCATCTTGTTCATTTTCTGTGAGATAACGTGAACTCATTCCTATCGAAGCAACGCCTTTTTTCAATAGTGTGATACCTGCGGTCGACCCCACGCCTTGAACCGCGATATAAGTGTCCGGGTGACTGGCATTGTAGTCTTCTGCAAATACATCCATGATTCGAGCGACCGAAGTTGAGCCTGAAATATTGATTTCACTTGCGAAGACAAACTGAGTAAATAAAGAGGTTGAGAGTAGTGCTGCAAGCGCGACTCGAAACATAAAGACTCCAATATAGTTATGAATTGAGCGGCTATAATATGTCGTACAGATGACACTTTTGTGAATGGAAATCGAAATGGGAGAGTTGAGTTAGTTTTTTATCTCCCCTCATGCTGTAAGTCAGTTATAGTCAGCGAGGTAATCCACTTTTCATCGAGGTTTATATGGCGGTAGTGAATTTGTTACAACGTCAATTGGAGCGAAGGGCAGAGTTAGTTTGCCACAACCGTAACCAAAGTTTGCCTGTGGAGTTGGGGAAATCGTGCTTTGAGCCTATCGCTGATGGGGTACAGTTTATTAAACATCATTACAAGTTAGACTCAACCCATTCTGATTATTCGAGCATTGTTGCCAAAGTAATTCGAGAAGAACTGCAATGGGGTTTATACATTCCCAGTGACCATAGTTCAGCGAGGTATGTTCTCAATGGCCAGCAAGATACGCAGTCGTGGCAGCCTTATCCCTATTTACCGAAAAGCGATGATTTAACCGCTTTAATCAGAGAAATTGAAAAAGATCCTAAGTCATATTTTTGGTAAGTTTAGGTTTTTTATTATCTATAGGCTCTGTGAGTAACTAATCGTAAAAAAGGCACCCCGAAGAATGCCTTTTTCTGATTTAAGTGAAACGTGTTACTTAGCTGTTTGTTGCTCATTAGCTTCAGGTGCAGAATCTGAAGGTTCAGTAGCAACCGGCGCATCAGCGAAAATTTGTGTCGGTTTGGCAACTAGGCTACGATTTTCTTGGTTTACCTCTGCTAAAACCACTTCTAAAGTGTCGCCCAACTTAAAGACCACTTCTTTATCAACCAGAACCGTGCCGTTATCGTTATTACATTCTAGACGCTCTTTATTATTGAGTATTAGAGAACCAGGAATGAAGGCTGCAGCGCCGTTTTCAACAAGGCGTACACGCATACCTGCGCGATTAATATCGAAAATTTCTGCAGTAAATTTGGTTCCTTTACTTGGTTCATCCGCAAGAGTACGCACATACAGCCAATCGCCAACATTACGTTCTGCCATATTGTGATGTTTACGATGCAATGCGAGCTCTTCACCCACGGTTTCATCGGGTCTTTGTATTGGCTCTTTGCCAAGAATATGCGCCTTCAACATACGATGGTTGATCATATCGCCATATTTACGAATTGGAGATGTCCAAGTCGCGTAGATATCTAAACCCATCGCATAGTGAGGTAGGGGTTGATTGCCAATTTCACTGTATGCTTGGCATTTACGAATACGGTTGTCTAAGTAGCTAGTTTCTTGTTTGCACAGCCAGCGACGTACTGCAGCAAATCCTTCAAGGGTCGTAAGGTTCTCTGCGTTGAATTCAAGTTCACCCGTTGGGTTGACCATTTCAACCACATCCGCGATTTTCTCAGGCTTAAAGCCAGCATGTGTATTGAAAACGCCTTGTCCGAAGCTATCTCGCAGCGTTTTACCTGCACAAATGTTAGCGGTGATCATTGCCTCTTCAACCAAACGATTTGCGGAACGACGCATATCAGCATGGATAGCAATCACGTCATTATCTTCACTGAGTTCAAATCGGTAATCTGGGCGATCTGGGAAAACAACAGCGTGAGTCTCGCGCCATTGTACGCGAGCCAAAGAGAAGTCATAAAGTGCACGTACAACGGTCGCGATCTCTTCGCTAGGTTGCCAATCGTCAGAGTGACCATTCTCTAACCAATCGGATAGGTGGTCATACACTAATCGAGCGTGTGATTTAATATTGGCTGCAAAGAAGTGGATGTCATCACCAATCACACCATCTTTAGTAACGGTCACACTACAGCAAAGGGCTGGGCGGATTTCATTTTCCATCAAAGAGCATAGCTCATCGGCTAAATCGCGCGGAAGCATTGGAATGTTGCGGCCCGGTAGATAAATAGTGAAGCCTCGCTCACGAGCAACTTTATCCATTTCATCTTCGGGAGCGATGTAGGCCGTTGGGTCGGCAATTGCGATGGTTAGTTTGAAATCACCGTTTTCAGTTTTCTGAGCATAAAGTGCATCATCCATATCTTTCGTTGAAGCACCATCGATTGTCACGAAAGGAATATGCGTCATATCGATGCGCTCTAGATCTGCGTCATCTTTTATCTCCCAGTGATCAATACCTTCCGGCTCACTGTTGGGGAGATCATTTTCAGCCAATGTTACCCACCAAGGAGCAATTTTATCGTTTGCATCTGTGATTTTCTGAGTGATCTCAACAAAGAACCCACTATCATCCTTTAAAGGATGGCGAGTAAGTTGTGCTACCACCCAATCATTTTCAGCAAAATGTTCAGGATTGAGTCCTTTTTGTACTTTCGCTTTTAAAGAGAGTTTCTTTAACTGAGGAAGATCAGGCGTAACGTGCAATTTTCCTTTCAATAGTTTCACGCGGCCGATAAATCGTGTTAAAGACTGTTCTACCAACTCTTGAGGCTCTGCTACTTCTTTTTCATTCTCAGTGCGAATGATAGCGATCACTTTATCGCCGTGAAGACACTTTTTCATGTATGGAGGCGGAATAAAGAAGCTTTTCTTGCTGTCGACCTCTAAAAAGCCAAAGCCTTTATCTGTCGCTTTGATTGTGCCTTCTTTTTTTGGCAGGTTTTCTTGGATTTGTTGTTTGAGCTGGGCGAGTAGTGGATTATCTTGAAACATGTGTCTTTTTCTAACGAATGTGATTAAGCACACTATAATCATTGAGAGGGATGATTACTACCGAAAGCGCTATTTTTGCCAACCTGTATCCTCATCGTTTTACCATGACGCAAATTTTCATCAATTTTCGGTGAATTTATATGCTGAAATGGTGTTTATGAGAGAAATATGTGATGTAATTCAATTTTTACTGGCTTTTTTTATGCTTTTAGGGAATAATCCGCGTCCCTTATATGTCCCTAGCGGCTTGATGCGTTTTAAGACTTATCCGCATCTGAACGGAACTCAGCTCTTTTATTGGATCGGTATTGGAATTGGTAGAGCTCGTGGGACCTTTTGTTAATTAATCTAGTGGGATCTCCATGCAAGACTCTGTAATTCAATTCAGTGAATTAGCCCTGAACGACTCAATTCTATCAGCTTTAAATGAAATGGGATTCGTTTCTCCAACACCTATTCAAGCAGCAGCTATTCCTTTCCTTCTCGAAGGTAAAGATGCGCTAGGTAAAGCACAAACAGGTACAGGTAAAACGGCTGCGTTTTCTCTGCCTCTATTAAATAAGCTAAATCTTTCTCAGTACAAACCACAAGCGATTGTGATGGCTCCTACTCGTGAGCTAGCCATTCAAGTTGCCGCAGAAATCAAAAACCTTGGCCAGAAAATTCAAGGTCTCAAAGTTCTTGAGATCTACGGTGGTGCTTCTATTGTTGATCAAATGCGTGCACTTAAATCAGGTGCTCACATTGTGGTTGGTACTCCTGGTCGTGTAAAAGATTTGATCACTCGTGACCGTCTACACTTAGACGAATGCCACACATTCGTTCTAGATGAAGCTGACGAAATGTTAAAAATGGGCTTCGTTGATGATGTAACGTGGATCATGGAACAAGCACCTGACACAGCTCAGCGTGTATTGTTCTCTGCGACTATGCCACCAATGGTTAAGACTATTGTTGATCGCTACCTACGTGATCCTGCGCGTGTTGACGTTGCTGGTTCAAACCAAACTGTTGCAAAAGTAGAGCAGCAATACTGGGTAGTGAAAGGCGTAGAGAAAGACGAAGCGATGTCTCGTCTTCTTGAAACAGAAGAGACCGATGCTTCAATCGTATTCGTACGTACTCGCCAAGATACTGAGCGTTTGGCTGACTGGTTGTCTGCACGTGGCTTTAAAGCGGCAGCACTCCATGGTGATATTCCTCAGTCATTGCGTGAACGTACTGTTGATCATATCAAACAAGGTGTGATTGATATTCTTGTAGCAACCGACGTTGTAGCGCGTGGTCTTGATGTGCCTCGTATTACACACGTATTTAACTACGATATTCCATTTGACGTTGAGTCATACATTCACCGTATCGGTCGTACTGGTCGTGCTGGACGTAAAGGTAAGGCGATCCTTCTTGTTCGTACTAACCAAATTCGTATGCTTCGCACTATCGAGCGTGTTACACGTTCTTCAATGGAAGAAATTCAACTGCCACTGCGTGACAAAGTAGCTGAGTCTCGTCTTGTCAAATTAGGCGCAGAACTAGAAGCTGAAAAAGGTCACACAGCGTTAGACAAATTTGCTGAGTTGATTGAAAAGCTACAAGAAAGTTTAGAAATTGATGCTGCGACTTTAGCTGCTATTTTACTTAAACGCCAACAAGGTAAGCGTCCTCTGTTCTACGTAGGTGCTGACCCAATGATTGAAGCGATTGAGCGTGAAAAAACGCGTCGCCGTGATCGTAAAGAAGGTGGTGAGCGTCGTGAAGGTGGCCGCGAAGGCAGCCGTCGTGAATACGGTACCTCAAATACAGATTGGGATACTTACCAACTTCAAGTTGGTCGTGAGCAAGGCGTTCAAGTTAAAGACATCGTTGGCGCATTAGCGAACGAGCTTGGTTTAACCAAAGGCTCTATCGGTGCGATTAAGCTAGCGCAAGGTCATACATTCGTTCAACTTCCAAAAGCGATGTCATCAGACGTGACAGGTAAACTGCGCAAGCTACGTATTCGCCAAAAAGAAGTGGGCGCAGTGGTTTGTGATTTTGATGATTTCCGTGAGTCTCGTGGCCGTCGTGAAGGTGGTAACGGTGCTCGTCGTGAAGGTGGCAATGGCGGTTTCCGCAATCGTGAAGCTGGTGCAAGCGCTGGTCGTGGTGGCCGTGAAGGTGGCTTCCGCGGTAACCGTGAAGGTGCTGCTGCTTCTGGTCGCGATGGTGAGCGTCGTTTTGATCGCAACCGTGGTGGTGACCACCGTGGTAACTTCCGTGGCGAGCGTGGTCACGGCAATAGCAGCAGTACTGGTGGTGCTAGTCGCCCACGTCGCAGCGAAGCATAATTCATAGTGTAATTACTAAGCCCATGGTTAGTGCCGTGGGCTTTTTCTTTTTATTTGGACTATTCGCGCTTTACATCGCTAGTGTGAGCTAGTTAAAATCCTCACTTCATTGAAGTTCCGGTATTCGTGTTACCGATTGATCTTTGATGACTTATTTTTCATTCAAATAAACATGTGTTGCTTGGTGTGCAACACCACTGTAAGGATATAACATGCCTATTATTACACTTCCTGACGGCAGTCAGCGTCATTTCGATAACCCTATATCTACAATGGAAGTTGCAGCTTCAATTGGCCCAGGTCTTGCGAAAGCAACCATTGCAGGTCGTGTTGATGGGGTGCGTGTTGATGCATGCGACCTTATCGAAAACGATGCCAGCCTTGAAATCATTACTGCTAAAGATGAAGTTGATGGTTTAGAAATTGTGCGTCACTCTTGCGCGCACTTGCTAGGTCATGCATTAAAGCAACTTTACCCACAAGCGAAAATGGCGATTGGCCCGACGATCGATAGCGGCTTTTACTATGACATCGACCTTGAGCAATCTTTAACGCAAGACGATTTAGAACAGATCGAAAAGCGCATGAAAGAGTTGGCTAAGACGAAATATCAAGTCGTTAAAAAGAAAGTCAGTTGGCAGGAAGCTCGTGATGCTTTTGAAGCTCGCGGTGAAACATACAAAATTGAAATTTTGGATGAAAATGTATCTCGTGATGATCGACCAGGTCTTTATCATCATGAAGAATACATAGATATGTGTCGTGGTCCACACGTACCAAATATGAGCTTTTGCCAACACTTCACATTATTGAGTGTTGCTGGTGCATATTGGCGCGGTAACAGCGACAACAAAATGCTGCAACGTATCTACGGTACTGCTTTCCACGATAAGAAAGCACTGCAAGCGCATTTAACGCGTTTAGAAGAAGCAGCTAAACGTGACCATCGTAAAATTGGTAAGCACTTAGACCTATTCCACATGCAACAAGAAGCACCTGGCATGGTGTTCTGGCATCATAATGGTTGGTCAATTTTCCGTGATCTTGAAGTATTTATTCGTCAAAAACTGAGCGAGTATGATTACCAAGAAGTGAAAGGTCCGTTGATGATGGACCGCGTGCTTTGGGAACGTTCTGGTCACTGGGATAAGTACGCTGATGCCATGTTTACAACTTCTTCAGAGAATCGTGAATATGCAATCAAGCCAATGAACTGCCCAGGCCATGTTCAGATTTTTAATCAAGGTCTAAAATCTTACCGTGACTTGCCACTACGTATGGCTGAGTTTGGTTCGTGTCACCGTAATGAACCGTCAGGTTCACTACACGGAATTATGCGTGTTCGTGGTTTCACACAAGATGATGCTCATATTTTCTGTACAGAAGACCAAATTCAACAAGAAGTCACTTCTTGTATTAAAATGGTCTACGATACTTACACAACCTTTGGTTTTGACAATATTGTTGTGAAGTTATCAACTCGCCCTGAAAAGCGTGTAGGTAGTGACGAAATTTGGGACAAATCAGAAGAAGCTCTGAAGTTATCTCTTGAAGCTATGGGCATCGAATATGAGATTCAAGAAGGTGAAGGTGCTTTCTATGGTCCTAAAATCGAATTTACTTTGCATGATTGCTTAGATCGCGCATGGCAATGTGGTACAGTACAGCTTGATTTCAACTTACCAACTCGTTTAGGTGCAACCTATGTTGGTGAGAACAATGAACGATTAGTTCCAGTGATGATTCACCGAGCGATCCTTGGCTCGTTAGAGCGCTTCATTGGTATTCTAATTGAAGAATATGCAGGTTTCTTCCCTACGTGGTTGGCACCTGAACAAGCCGTTATTATGAACATAACTGACAAACAGGCAGTTTATGCTCAAGAAGTAGCGCAAAAACTACAAAAATGTGGAATTAGAGCTAAAGCAGACTTGAGAAATGAGAAGATTGGCTTTAAAATCCGCGAACACACTTTGAAACGTGTACCGTATATGCTGGTTTGTGGCGACCAAGAGATGGAAGCTGGCGAAATCGCAGTACGTACTCGTAGGGGTAAGGACTTAGGCAAGTTTAAAGTGGATGATTTAATTTCATACATCCAAGCCGAAGTTTCGAGCCGTAAGCTCAATCTGGAGGAATAAACTATTAAAGGCGGAAGACGTGGCCAACAGCCGGCCAAACCAAACCAGCACCGTTTAAACGGTGAAATTCGTGGCGTTCGTGAAGTTCGTTTAACTGGCGCAGATGGTGAACCCGTTGGTGTTGTATCAATCAACGAAGCACTTGAAGCTGCTGTAGAAGCTGGTATGGATCTTGTAGAGATCAGCCCTAACGCCGAGCCACCAGTTTGTCGTGTGATGGACTATGGCAAGTTCCTCTTTGAAAAGAGCAAGTCTGCTAAAGAGCAGAAGAAGAAGCAAAAGCAGATCCAGATTAAGGAAATTAAATTCCGTCCTGGGACTGATATTGGAGACTATCAGGTAAAACTACGCAACCTGACGCGTTTCCTAGAAGAAGGCAACAAAGTGAAAGTTACTATTCGCTTCCGTGGCCGAGAGATGGCGCACCAAGACATCGGTGTTGATGTTCTTCATCGTTTGAAAGAAGATACCGCTGATTTAGCAGTAGTAGAATCTTTCCCGAGTCGAATTGAAGCACGTCAGATGATCATGATGCTTGCCCCTAAAAAGAAGTAATTAACGGCTGACAAGTAATAAAACCTTGCTGTTGAAAAACGGCAAGGTTTTATTCGCCCTAATTACATTGTTATTAAACTACTACAATGCGGAGTTATTCATCATGCCTAAGATGAAAACCAACAAAGGTGCTGCTAAGCGTTTCAAGAAAACTGCTGGTGGTATTAAGTACAAGCACGCTACAAAACGTCACATCTTGACTAAGCGTACTACTAAGAACAAGCGTCAACTACGTCCAAATGCAATCCTTCCTAAATGTGAAGTGGCTGCAGTTATCCGTATGTTGCCATACGCTTAATTCTTTTTAGTTTATTTATCGTTTAGTTTAGGAGAAGCATAATGCCTCGCGTAAAACGTGGTGTACAAGCTCGTGCACGTCATAAGAAAGTTCTAAAACAAGCTAAAGGTTACTACGGAGCACGTTCACGTGTTTACCGCGTAGCTTTCCAAGCAGTTACCAAAGCTGGTCAATACGCTTACCGTGACCGTCGCACTAAAAAGCGTCAGTTCCGTCAGCTATGGATTGCGCGTATCAACGCTGCATCTCGCCAGAATGGTCTATCTTACAGCCGTTTCATTAACGGTCTTAAGAAAGCATCTATCGAGATCGATCGTAAGATCCTTGCCGATATCGCGGTATTCGACAAAGCTGCATTTGCAGTTCTAGTTGAAAAAGCGAAAGCTGCTCTTTAATTAGCAGTCAGGTTTAAGAAAAAGGAGAGCATTTGCTCTCCTTTTTTCTTTATCGACATTTCATATTTTGTCACTGATTTTATAACCGAGATAGTGGGCTTAGTACTCCATTTGCACCTCTATCCAATACATGTGTATAAATTTGGGTGGTTTTCACATCGCTATGTCCAAGTTGTTCTTGAACAGTCCTAATATCGGCTCCTGATTCAAGGAGATGTGTAGCAAAACTGTGCCTTAGGGTATGGCATGAAATACTTTTTTTAATTTCTGCATCACGTGCAGTCTTTCTAACCGCACGTTGCACTGCCGATTCGTTGATGTGCTGTCTACGTTTTAAACCTGTCTCTTTATCGATAGAAATTAAATGTGAGGGAAACAGGTAATGCCAATTGAATTCATAAGCAGCATGAGGATACTTTTCACTGAGTGCATTTGAGAGCCATACACCACCATATCCTTTTGTTTGCATATCTTTATCATAGTACCTTTTTGCCAAGGCTTGCTGTTCTTTTAGCTGAGGATAGAGCTCCTTAGCTAGTGTAACGGTTCGGTTTTTCCCACCTTTTCCTTGCCAAATTCTCACTGCACCGTAGTCATAATCAATATCTTGTATACGTAATCTAACACATTCCATAAGCCTTAGCCCTGATCCGTATAGTAGTTTGATTGGTAGCTGATAACGTGGGTCTATGTGTTCTAGAAATCGTTTTGTTTCATCTCTAGTCATCACCACGGGTAATTTTCTATCTAATTGTGACTTTTTAAAATTCATGTTAATAGAAAGCGGTTCTTTTATTATCTCACGGTACAAAAAGTGTAATGAGTTTAGCGCTAGAGCTTGAGTTTTAGCTGCAACTTTTCCTTTAACAGCTAAATTAGTCAAAAAGGCTTCTACCTCATTATCTCCCATTTTCATCGGGTGTATTTTATCGTGGTAAACAATGTATCGAGTAATCCAATGTAAGTAAGCCTCGATTGTTTTATTCGCATAATGGCGTGCTTGCATATACTCTTTTATACTTAAGATGAATTGTGATTTCATTGCAATCCTTTAGTTTAATGGCATGTATATATATACAGTAGTATGCTTTTCTTACTAGTCAATTGGCTAAGTTACAAAAATCCGTCTAATGCGATCTTCTTCATGTTGTTCAATATTGTAATTAACTGAATATAAATATTTTTATACAAATTTTAGACTAATTTGATGGTGTGATAGATGGCGAAGGAATAAAATAAAAGTAGGCAAATAGCAGTATAGATAGCGTTATGTGTTTTTAGGATAAAAATGGAAATTTTCGAAATTAAATTAGGAAACTCAATCGGTCCAGTTAAGCTCGGTATGACAGAAACTGAAGTGAACAATGTTATCGGAGCTCCTGATTGCATCTATGGACATCGCCATCATTTTTTAGACGGTCTCATGGTAGATTTTGATAATGAAGGAAGAGTTGAGTTCATTGAAGCCGCTGCTTCTGAGTTGTTTTCAACGACATTGCTTGGCTTTGACGTTCATAGAACATTAGCGACTAATGTGCTCGAACGAATTCAGCTAGAAGGTAACTATGATCATTCTGATCCAGAGTTAGGCTATAGCTACGTATTTAAAGAGCTTCAGTTATCTTTCTGGCGTCCAACTCTTCCTGACTTAGAAGAAGGTGAAGGGTTGTACTTTCAATCGGTCGCAATTGCTTCCGAGGGTTACTTTGAGTAAACACATAACAAATTGTTCAAGAGGGATTCGCAACGCGTGGCATTTTTACTGTGCGTTAGTTTTATTGTTTAAGGTGGTATGCGGCTGCATCGGCACTGCGTTGCTCACCCCTTAACAAGGCGTTATAAGCTTCCAAGAGGAATAAAATTGAATAACTATTTTGAAAGCCCTTTTGTGGGTAAATCGTTGAAAGAACAGGTTACGAACCCAAATATCATTGTGGGTGAACACAGCTACTATTCTGGTTATTATCATAATCATAGTTTCGATGATTGTGCTCGTTACTTGCTACCGGATAGAACTGATATTGATAAGTTAATTATCGGAAGTTACTGCTCAATTGGTTCTGGTGCTGTATTTATGATGGCAGGGAATCAAGGACATCAAAATAACTGGGTCAGTACATTTCCATTTTTCTATCAAGACAATGAAAATTTCGCGGATGCTAAAGATGGTTTTGAGCGTTCGGGTGACACGGTTATTGGTAATGATGTATGGATTGGCACTGAAGCGATGATTATGAGTGGTGTATCTGTCGGCGATGGTGCAATTATCGCAAGTCGCGCAGTCGTTACTAAGGATGTCGCTCCGTATTCAATAGTCGGCTCAAACCCAGCGAAACATATACGTTACAGGTTCACAGAGGCTGAGATATCTCAGTTGTTAGAAATGAAGTGGTGGGAATGGAGCGATGAACAAGTTAAGGGAGCTATGAGCTTAATGTGCTCTTCAAATATCGATGGTCTTTATGATTATTGGAAAACGTTAGTACGCTTATAACAAACAATTTAAGAGTGACTCCCAACGCTTGGCGATTTCACTCCGGTTTGAATTTTGTGTTTACGGTGCAATGTTTTAGCTTGGGTGTTATAGCGTTGTCGCACCTTAATTGGGCGTTATATGCTGAAGTGGAAATAAGAAGGATATTCAATGAAGTTCAATCATTTAGGTATACCAACAACAGAACGATTCGATGGCGAAATCGATTTACCTCATTTAAAGATGACCGTATCTGATCATGAAAACAACCCTTATGGTATCCAGTGGCAGCGTTTTTGGGCTGATGCTCCATATCCTGAGTTGGTAAAAACAGTTCCTCATGCCGCTTTTGAAGTTGATGATCTAATGGCTGAAATTAAAGGTAAGAAAGTCATTATTGAACCTAACTCACCAAGTGAGGGTTTACTTGTTGCTTTCATTGAGGTAAATGGAGCTCCAGTTGAATTGATGGAATATTCTAAATAGTTGGTTGATGCTATTCAGGCCAGCCAGAGATAAGTATCTTAGGTAACTTTAAGAACGCATATAACAAAGCGTTTAAGACGGATTCCCAACGCTTGGCATTTTAGGCTTACTTCAGTTTAAGTGTTTATGTCACAATGGTTTAGGTAGGGTGGTCGGCGTTGCTCACCACTTAACGCGGCGTTATGTGTTTGATGGGTTTTTAAGGTCAAAGCTACGATTTCATTGAAAATTCGTTCGGTGTTTTCGGCAAGTTGGCTTGGTCGAAATGGATTCTTGAACAACTTGAGATTGATCGTTTTCAAGGTTCTTGGGTTGCCTCAATTGCGTTTTGGATCTGGTTTGTGTTGAGTTTCGTCGGTTTCAAATCGCTTCAATTGAAATGCATTTTTGACTGATTTATTTGCTGAAATTCAGCTCTGAAAATCTGGTGAAGCAAAAGATTTTGTTGTGGCTGAAAGGGCGCTTTCTTTATTGTTGATTCTGCAAGTGGTTCTCTTTGGCTCAGATCGCTGTGAAATTTAGGGTTTGGTAAGCATCGTTTTTGCACGTAACTTATTAAAATGTCTACATTTCTACGGTGATTTACTTTGAATTCACGGTAAAATTCACATAACAAACAATTCAAGTGGATTCTCAACGCGTGGCAGTTTTACTATGCGTCAGGTAAAGTGTTTACGGTGTTATGCAGCGGCTTGGTCAGTGCGTTGTTCACCACTTAATTGGGCGTTAGGTTTCTGATTTAGCTCACAAAAAACATTTACATTTCTAATCCCGCATCTTGAATAAGGGTATTTTGCTCCCCATATCAAAGTTAGCATGGTTGCATATGCTTGGTTTCGATACTTTAAAAAGGCTGTAGTAATGGAAAAAGAGCAAATTAAAAATGTTATAGCAGAAAGAAAAATACCTTATTTGGTACATTTCACGAACTTAAAAAACCTTAAGAGCATCTTTAGTGATGGTTTAGTACCTCGCTCTCAACTTGGTGCGTTAGATGCAGAATACGAAAGTAATGATGATGCAAGGCTTGATGGGCATGAAGACTCTGTTTCTTTATCGGTTGCTTTCCCTAATTGCCAGATGTTTTACAAACTTTGGAAAAATAGTGGTGACAAATTTTGTTTACTTGCTTTGGACCCTGAACTCTTACAAAAACACAGCAGTGCGTTTTGTAAATACAATGCTGCTGACGGTGCAATTAGTAGCCAAGACATTGAAACTCTCAAAACAGCGGCAGCTTTTGAGGGAATGTTTGATGAGCTTCCATCTCAACGAAGTCGAGCAGACCAAAAGTTAGAAGATTACGACCCAACAGACGTTCAAGCTGAAATTTTGGTTTTCGATACTATTCCAAAAGGTTACATTGGTGCGGTGGTTTTTCCTGACAAAGAATCAGAAAAAGACTTCAAAGATATTATTGGAGGCTGTAAGTCTTACGTTCATAGTCCGAACAAAGGCTTTTATGGCACTCGCACGTTTAGTAGGGAATATTAAGTATTATGGCGACTAGACCAATTTTCTGCCCGATTTTAAACCAAGGTTCAGACGTTGGTGTTGTTGAAAAAATGATGGACTTCAAGTGGCACCCCGGGATGGCTGCATCACAAAAGCAAAAGTCGATTCAAGAACTTCATATGGTGGCACAAAACAATGGTATCGGTGCTATATTAGAGGTTTCTAGCAAATCGTTAGATGAGCTTGGTGTTTCACTAAGTGCGTTTAACTTGTGCATTACTACAAAGCTTAAAAAACAAAGCTTTACAGTAGAGACTGCTTTTCAAGGAAGTAAAGTTTTTGAACGAGGAGGTCCATATTTAGATTTGATAGGTATGGATTCTAGGGCTGCAAAAAAAGACTTACGCCTCAAAGAGTCAGGTAATCTTACTCACTTTGAGTTCTTTGGGAGAAAGTTCCCCAACAAACCTCGAACTTTTTTTTACGACTGGTTGTACATCAATGCGCTGGTTCAAAATCAGGATCTTGCAGTTCAAGTAGAGATGTACGATGCATTTAGTGATATAGAGTTTAACCCTAAAAAATCGATAAACTGCCAAGCTTATGCAATTGCACTTTATGTTAGCTTGAGTAAAAACGGCTTGTTAAATGAAGCTTTAGCGTCGCCCGATAGTTTTCTAAATCTAACCGCGAAGCAATATTCGAATCAGCTAAGAGCTAAGCCTATTCAGGGCAGTATGTTTTAAAAACCTAACAAAGCATTTAAGAGTGATTCCCAACGCTTGGCATTTTTCATTCCATCGTTGGGTTTCGTGTTTATGGTGGTCTGGTTAGGTTCAGTGGTGGCGTTGCTCACACCTTAATGCGGCGTTATGCAACTCAGGTAAATTTAGGGGTTCAATCTTTTGGGATTTCTCCGGCTATTCGTTTTGTGTTGTCGGCAAATGAGCATTTTTACCCTCAAACTCTTGGTTAACTCAACCCGTAAAACAGGCAAATTTCTTTGTCTGCCTCAATCGGTTTTAGCGTTGGTGCGTTGTAAATTTAGCGGGCGCAAAGTGTGGAAAGGGTAAGTTTATCGAGCATTTCACACTTGCTGAAAGCCTTGCTCGGTGAGTTTGTCTCATTCAAAAGCTGATTTGTCGCTGAAAGGTGGACTTTGTTTTGGCGGCTTACTTATCAAGGTTCAGGCTTTGGCTGATTCTTGGTTCACTTAACCAATATTTTGATTGTTTTCTTAATCAAATGTAGTGTAACTTCTGGTTTATCTTATTGAATTTGCATAACAAAGCATTTAAGACGGATTCGCAACGCTTGGCGGTTTTAGTGTAAATTCAGTTTTTGTGTTTTAAGTGGTTTGTCGAAGCACCAGTGTTTAGCGTTGCTCACCACTTAATGCGGCGTTATGCAACTCAGGTAAATTTAGGGTTTCATTCTTTTGGGATTTCTCCGGCCATTCGTTTTGTGTTGTCGGCAAATGAGCATTTTCGGCTCCAAATTCGTGGTCAATTCAACCCGTAAAACAGATAAGATTTTTTGTTTGCCTCAATCAGCTTTAGCGTTGGTGCGTTGTAAATTTAGCGGTCGCAAAGTGTGGAAAGGGCAAGCTAATCGAGAGTTTCGAGTTTGCTGAATATTTTGCTCGTTGAGTTTTTCAGATTCAAAAGTTTGGTTTGTTGCTGAAAGGTGTGCTTTGTTTTGGCGGCTTATTTATCACAGCTAAGGCTTTGGTTGATTCTTGGCTCACTTAACCAACATTTTGATTGTTTTCTTAATCAAATTTAGTGTAACTTTATGTTTATCTTATTGAATTTGCATAACAAAGCATTTAAGACGGATTCGCAACGCTTGGCGGT
>NZ_SJFM01000045.1:0-22652 GCF_029478545.1 Vibrio sp. 1180_3 | reverse complement strand
CTTCAGGAAAATGTTAACCAAGGTGACGGTTGAGACAGCTTTAAATGCTGAACTTGATGATCACCTTGGCTACGAAAAACACTCACCGACCAACGATAGTAATAGTCGAAATGGCTACTCTTCTAAGTGTCGGTGAACAACAAAGATTGAAACTTTTCTGTTACGCAGGGCTGATTGCTACGTGACGCTATAGCAAAGATTTGACAATAAAGATCAAAACTCAATTTCACTCAATAGGCCAACTCAAAGCAAGAAGTAACAATAAAGTTAGAAACTTTTCGATGCTTTTTGTCGTAGTCTGTCTTTTGTTGTAGCAAACTTTTGCCCCAAGAAGTGTTTAGAACGCAAGAAACCATCATGAGATTAATTTGTGCAACAAGCTGTTGCACAATTGTCCAACAACCTGTTGGACAAACTTTAATACCTAATTTTGCAAGAAGGTCTTGCAAAAATGCGAAACAAGTTGTTTCGTAAATCGCCTTTGCTCCGAAGAGTTTTAATAAGTATGTTTTGGTTGATAAGCTTTGGTTGTGATTTCAGGCTCTAACGCTAATTTGCTAAACTAAGTAAGACAGTACATAAAGGTGGACGAATGAACTACTTTGCGGAGGACCCCTTCTAGGTAATGTAAACCTGGAGGGTAAATGAAAAAACTAAAGCAGCAGTACCGAAGCCATATCAAAGCTGATGGCCGTTTTCTATGGGATTGGGATATGTATCCTTGTGTTCGTAGTGGGACTCATAAGCACTTTTCAACCAAGCAGGAAAAGAGTTACTTTTTCCTTCATAAAGTTGAGTATCGTGATTACCCGGTCAAACTGCGAGCGGCTAGAGGGAAATTACTGGCTAATCCTTGGGATGACTATCCTGCATACGTATATGACGTTGCTAGGTGCTGGAAGCATAATTCGAAAAGGCGTCACCAGTACTACAAATAAATACTATTGAGCCTCGCGAATGCGGGGCTTATTTCTATCCGTCTACATGTTTGCTGCCGACTAGCGGGTGTTATCCCTAAACGTTTTTAGAGCATAAGAAACTATCAATAGCTTAATTTGTGTGTAAGCCTGCTGCACCATTTTTTAGTCCCAGATACGACAAAGCCACAGGCAATACCTATGGCTTTGTAAACAGCTACAGAAGGTTTGTTACCCAAATAGAAGAGGGAACAAGTTCTGTGCTCAGCGTCGAGTGTTTTATCTCCAATAGAGGGAAAGCACCTAGGCTTATTGTATGTCCTCGGTGGTCTGCTTTGCAACTAAGCCAAAGTTCAATTCGATACAATTACTTCTGTGCAAAATATGCACATTGCTTATCAAGTAACGATCGAGTATTCCTCGGTAGTTGGACTGTTGCAATTTTTGCAATAGTTGCCTGAGCAACGAGAAAGCTCAGTGATTGCAGATTCTGCAACAACTCATATCTGCCCTTTTACGTGCCAGCACGGGTCTTATCTGAAGGATTAAACCACTAGTTTTGCTATAATACTTCTAATCTAAATTTCGAACCTTAGGTGCATGTGATGAGTAAGAATAAATTACTGGAAAAAGGTGCTAGTCATGAATAACCTTGCCAAAGGCAGTAGTAGCAATGAAAGTGAGATCAAGCAGGGTACTTCTGAGGTAAGGCAATCGACCAAGGAGCTTAGATTTTTAACTTTGTGTATATTTTTACCTGTGACAGTCATTTCTATAATCTATCTGCTGTTTTATTAGCGATTATATTGTTTATTGCCCAAGCTCAGAGCTGACTCAGCTCAACACACTTTTGCCCCAAGACGTGTTTAGAACGCAAGAAACCATCATGAGATTAATTTGTGCAACAAGCTGTTGCACAATTGTCCAACAACCTGTTGGACAAACTTTAATACCTAATTTTGCAAGAAGGTCTTGCAAAAATGCGAAACAAGTTGTTTCGTAAATCGCCTTTGCTCCGAAGAGTTTTAATAAGTATGTTTTGGTTGATAAGCTTTGGTTGTGATTTCAGGCTCTAACGCTAATTTGCTAAACTAAGTAAGACAGTACATAAAGGTGGACGAATGAACTACTTTGCGGAGGACCCCTTCTAGGTAATGTAAACCTGGAGGGTAAATGAAAAAACTAAAGCAGCAGTACCGAAGCCATATCAAAGCTGATGGCCGTTTTCTATGGGATTGGGATATGTATCCTTGTGTTCGTAGTGGGACTCATAAGCACTTTTCAACCAAGCAGGAAAAGAGTTACTTTTTCCTTCATAAAGTTGAGTATCGTGATTACCCGGTCAAACTGCGAGCGGCTAGAGGGAAATTACTGGCTAATCCTTGGGATGACTATCCTGCATACGTATATGACGTTGCTAGGTGCTGGAAGCATAATTCTGTTAATTTGCACTTAAATCTGATCCACCATTTGCATTGAAAAGTGATCCACCTAAGTAAGTCTATTCTAGACTACATTTTCACGTTAGTTTCTACTTGGTTTTCTCCTTAGACTTCTTTTTTGATTCCTTAAAACGATAGCTGTCGTTACCTGTTTCAATGATGTGGCAGTGATGAGTCAGCCTATCCAGCAATGCCGTTGTCATCTTTGCGTCACCAAACACTTTCGACCATTCCGTGAAGTTGAGATTAGTAGTAATGACGATGCTGGTGCGCTCGTAGAGTTTACTGAGTAAATGGAACAGCAATGTGCCACCCGCTTGGCTAAAAGGGACATACCCTAGCTCGTCCAGTATGACTAAGTCGCAGCTCACTAATCTATTCGCAAGACGACCCACGTGGCCCGCTTGCTTCTCCAGTTCAAGTATGTTGACGAGTTCTATGGTCGATAGGAACCTGACCCGCAGTTGGTGGTGCTGTATAGCTTGCACGCCCAACGCAGTCGCTAAGTGTGTTTTCCCTGTGCCAGGCCCACCCACGAGCACAATATTTTGGCTGTCTTTGATAAACTCACAGCGATGCAGACCTCGTATCAGATACTCATCGATCGTACTCTCACTAAAGTCAAAGCCATATAAATCGCGATAAACAGGGAACTTTGCCGCTTTCATCTGATAAGCGATGCTGCGCACTTCTCGGTCTGCCACTTCTGCTTTTAGCAAGGTTTCAAGGATGGGCTGGGCTTGTTGATAAGCAGGAGAATTTTGAGAGGCAAGCTCAACGATACTGCTGACCATACCGTGAAGCTTGAGTGCCTTTAATGTGCTTAATAGTGCTTCATTGTGCATGACGTTTCCCTCTTAATTCGTCATATCGTGACGTATCACTGGTTGGCTCGGTAACTAATCGCAGCCCTTGAGAGACGGGGACTGATACGGCTGGGGTAGGATTGAGTAAGCGGCTTAAACAGTTTATGACGTGTTGTTTCGATGGTGTGCCTGCTTTCAGAGCCATGTTGATGGCTTGCTCTACCAGTTTTTCATCGTGGTGAAGAACCAGTGACAAGACTTCGACCATCTCCTTATCGCCGCCAAGACGCTGTAATAATATCGATTGCAGGTGTTTAAAGCTCTCAGGGAGCAAGTAAAACGGTGCGCCATTACGTAGAGAGCCTGGTTTACGTTGTGCAACCAACAAGTAATGTCGCCAGTTATAAACAATGTGTGGCGGCTCATGTTTGGGGTTAAAGACTCGTTGGTGCTCTGCGATTGGCTGACCTTCTGCCACCAAGACAATACTATCTGGGTAGGCGTGTAGACTCACTCGTCGGTTTGCGTAACTTGCAGGCACGGAGTATTTATTTCGGTCGAAGTTCACCAAACAGGTAGAAGAGACTCGCTTGCTTTGTTCGGTAAAGCCATCAAACGGTGCCGTGACTTTCATTAAGTGAGAGCGCTCATTCAGCCACACTTGTTCTATGCTCATATCACGATATTGAGGGTGTTTGCGCGACTGCCAGTCGAGCAAACACTGAACCTCTAGCCACTCATTAAGCTCATCTAAGGTTTTCACTCGAGGAGCACGTTGCCAGATGATGGATCGCGCATCGCGTACGTTTTTCTCGATTTGGCCTTTTTCCCAACCTGCTGCTGGGTTGCAGAAGTCGGCTTCAAACAGGTAGTGACTGACCATTGTTAGAAAACGACGATTCACCACTCGCTCTTTACCTTTTCTCACCGCATCAACCGCGGTTTTCATATTATCGTAGATACCCCGCTCGGGAACGCCTTGGAACACGCGGAAGGCGTGGTTATGGGCATCAAACAACATTTCATGACTTTGAGAATAATAGGCACGAAGGAGAAATGCACGGCTGTGACTGAGTTTGAAGTGAGCGACTTGAAGCTTGGTTTTATGGCCATTGATATAGGCCCAATTTTCGCCCCAATCAAACTGAAAGGCTTCACCTGGAGCAAACTCTAGGGGCATATAAGTTCGTTTAGAGGCATCGAGTTTTTGTTCTTCGCGCCATTTGCGTGCGAATGATGCGACCCTGTCATACGAGCCGCTATAGCCTAGTGGAACGAGGTCTTGAAAAAGGTTTTTGACCGTTTTGCGCTGCTTCCTCGGTCGCTTCATTTCTCGTTTTAGCCAAGAAGTCAGTAATTCTTCAAACTCGTCTAGTTTACTCAATGAATGCCGCTTTGGATAAACAGGTTCGATAGTTTGATCTTTCAAATAACGTTTAACGGTATTTCGGGATAGTCCAGTACGTCTGGCTATTTCTCTTTGCGACATTCCTTCGCGGAAATGCCAGCGACGAATAACACTTAATAATGACACGTCAATCACTCCACATTCTCCTGCTAAGACTCAGCAGGATTTAGGTTAGATGATGTGGATCAGTTTTCGGTGCAAATCAGGGGGTGAAGTGGATCAGTTCTGGATGCAATTTAACAGTGTTCCCTCGGCCGTTTTGTAGAACAGCCCTTTGTCTATATAGCCACATCCCAGCCACTGCTTGAGCATCATTTTGTCTGTCGGGATATTATCAAGTAGCCACTGGTGACCTATCTTGTCGAAACAAGCTTTGATATCCCCCTCAAGAACTCATTGCGCTGCTCCCTTTTTGCATAGGCATTTGAAGAACTGCTGTATTGCATAGGCTGCGCTTCGATTGGGTCTAAAGCCATAACTGTTGGGGTCGGCAAGTGTTTCAGATATTGGTTCTAGTGCTAGAAGGTGTAACGCTTGTTGCGCACGGTCTATCATACACGGGATACCCAATGGTCTGAGCTTGCCGTTTTTCTTTGGGATATAGATTCTTCTGAGCGGTTTGGCTCGATAGCCTTTTCTGCTCAGTAAACTGACTGCCGCCATTCGACGTGCATCGGTGTTCCAGATGTCGCCGTCAATTCCTGGCGTTTTACTGCCTTTGTTTTGTGATACTCGACGAACAGCGAGAAGCTTTGCTGCTTTCGAGTGAGTCAGTATCCACTGTAGTGCTTTCGCCTTACCGTGTTTACCTTCTCGGATTGCTTTTGCAATGCGCATCTGGAGCCTTAACATGGCGCTCAACCGCTTTCCAGTCGATGGATTGCCATTGGGCGCTGCCAGAAGGGGCACTCACTTCATGAGAAGAGATCATCTGCGTTCCTTCTTAAATAAAGTTTTCCAAATCATCTTGCAATGGGAGACCAGTTGGAAGTGGGCCCACTTTCGTGTCAGACATCCGTCTGTATCTGCATCATTACAATGCAGCATTCGCTTTTTCCAACCTCCTTTACCAGCACCGCTATCGGCTCTCTTCACAGACAGCTTTCCCGAAGGAACGATACTGGCTTACCGTGTTCCGCATGTCGCGCAATATCAGGTTAGATGCCCACTATAAGTGCGGGGAGCCTGTCGATCACGAAAGAGTACTGTCCAACCTCTTTCCTACTCCCATTGCCGTTTGGCCACAGCGTATTAACCACTTCCGCTGCTTCATCATATAACGCACCTTACATGGATTCACTTTCGTTCATCATACTGATTCCCTAGCACTCACCCAATTCGTGGTTATCAGGAGGAGCATCCCCTCACGGTTCTGCTCCCGTTTGGCACAATGCCAAACTTCGTTACATTGTCAGGCTCGCTGCTTTATTCAGAGCCTTAGGGTCGTCTGGTGATACAAACGGTTCACTCTTTTCGCGGTGAACAGCGCTTCATGCGACTTCACGTCGCACGGACAAAAAATGAGTTACAAAAACCTCTGGTAATAGATAGTTTGGGATAAGTTTACCTAACTAAAACCACCCACCAAACGCCCTCACTTTGTAGTTTTGTGGCCAAAGCAAAGCGTATATAGGCATGGAATGACAATTAACACAACAGGCAGTGAGAATAAAAGTCCATAGCCTAAGGTTAGAGACATTGGGCCCATGTACACATCAGTACCACCAACACCATAAGCGAGTGGCAATAGTCCAACCACCGTGGTAATGGAGGTTAACAGTATTGGTCTAAGTCGGCTGACGGCAGCTTTAATCACTGCGTCCATCACCTGTAAACCTTCCGCTTTAAGTTCATTAATGCGATTTATCAATACCAACGAATTGTTGACCACAACTCCTGTCATGCCTAGCACCCCAATCAGCGCGAACAACGACAAAGGCTGCATGTGAACAAACAGTGCCATCAGAGCTGCAACTACCGCAAACGGGATCACCGCCATGATCAACAGTGGCTGTAATAAAGAGCCAAACATAATCGCGAGTACAAAATAGATACCGACCATAGCTGCAGGGAAAGCAACAAAAAAGCCTGACATCGTGTCACTGGTATTCTCAGCTTCACCTCCAATGTCTAAGTGCACACTTTTTCCTACTTGCTGTGCCAATGCATCTGAAAGTTGCTGGCTTAATTCACCTGGCTCCATCGCTTCATCAACTATTTGTGCACTTACCAGTACTTGACGGTCGCCGTTGTAGTGTAAAAGTTCACGTGGAGCCTGCACCTCTTGCACTTTGGCAAGGCGGTTCAGAGGCACTTTTACCCCACTTGGCGTTGTAATCTTTGTCGTTTTCAGACGTTCAAGGTTGCGATATTCCTCATCTAACAATACGCGTAAGTTCACTTCTTGATCACCAATCCAAGTTGAAGTGACACTCTCACCGTCGAAAGCAATACGCAGTGTGGTCGCTAGGTCTTGAACCGTCAGGTTGTAACGAGCTAACCATTCATATTGTGGCAATATTTGCAGTTGTGGATCAGTAAGCTGTTCGTTATTCGTCACCTTATCTAAGCTTGGTTGCTCTTTCATCCAAGCCACGACGAGGCCAACCGCATGATTGCGCTCTGTTTCATTATTACTGATCACACGAATTTCAATAGGCTCTCCCGGAGGGGGGCCACCAGCGTCGACCGTAAATTTCACAAAATTAATCGCGGGAACGTCTTTCAATTTCTCGTTTAAACTGTCAGCTATCTGATTGGCGGTTCTATCACGTTGCTCAAAGTTGGTCAGCGTCAGTAAGCCATCACTTACCGGGCTACCATAAGTCATGCGATAAGAAACTAGCTCATTGTCACCAAGCTGTGCAATCGTCTCTTCAAATACTGAATGCGCTTTACGCACCTGTTTTAGCGATGCTCCCGGCGCCACCTCTGTGTATATTTCTATGTATTTAGCTGTTTCGCTTGGGAAGATATCCAACTTAAGTGTCGTCAATAGTGCACCACTCCCGGCTAGCGCGAGCACTGCGACCAGCAGTACAGACTTTTTCCATTCTAAACAACGAGCTAAAAGAGACTGGTATTGCTTAATCACACGGTTGAAACGTTCTTCTTTTTGCTTTTTCTTCTTTTCTTTCTTTAATGAATTCGCAAGGTGAGCAGGTAACGTAAAAGTACACTCAATCAACGAGAACAGAAGCGCCGCGATAACGGTAATTGGGATCACCATGATCGCCTTTCCCATTGTTCCGGGGATAAAGAACATAGGGATGAACACAAGCGCGGTGGTGGTTAAGCTCGCAATGATAGGACGAATCACACTTTGCACACCTGATTTTGCCGCGTCTAACGGTGCTTTGCCATTTTCACGCTCTTGGTAAATACTCTCAGCAACGATGACCGAGTCATCCACAATAATGCCGATCACCAATAGGATTGCCGCAAGTGTGATGCTATCTAGATTCATAGCAAGCGCAGGCAGCACCGCCATGACACCAAGTACACAAAATGGGATGGAAACCGCAACCCAAAAAGCGACCACACGTTTTAAAATCATGCTTAATACGATCAGAACAAGAATCAGACCGACACCACCGTTGGTAGTGACGATAGAAAACTTATCACTCATATCGTCCGCAAGGTTCAAAGAGATAGGAAAAGAGAATTGGCCGTTCAATCGCTCGTTTTCATTTTCAAGCAGCGCTTTTACTCTATCGATGGTCGAGATGATATCGGCGTTGGCACTCTTCGCTACGGTAAACACAACCGCCCTTTCTCCATTCACCATGCCTAATTCTGTCGCTTTTTCAAACGAGTCAGAAACGTACGCCACATCCCCTAAACGAACGGTTTCCCCAGTAGGCAGAACCTTAATTATGGTGTTTGATAACTCTTCAACAGAGTGAATTTGAGTGAGCGTTACTATGCGTTGTTCGCTGTTCCAAGACTCAACAACACCACCAGACAGTGAAAGGTTACGAGTATTGATCGCTGATATGACATCGGCCAAAGCCAGTTGGTAGCGAGATATTTTGGACGGATCAACTTCAATCCAAAACTCTCGCTCGGTAAAACCAGACATTGAAACCGTACCAACACCTGCTACGCTGCGAACTTTTTTCTCCAAATCACGAACGTAATTTTGTAGCTCTGAATTATCAAGTGATGTTGTAACACCAAACGTCATCACTTCGAACGAAGAAGTACTTTTTTGCGCCACAAGCGGTGGGTTCGATATGTCTTTAGGTAACCCTTGCACCCTATCGACGGCCTGTTGAATGTCACGGACGGTTTGCTGGATATCATATCCTTCGTCCAGTTCGATACTAATGTATGACTGACCGCCGAATGATTGAGAGTTGTACTTTGCCAGCCCTCGCACTGACTTCAATTCTTTTTCGATTCGATTGGTAATATTCAACTCGATATCCTGCGCTGATGCGCCTGGGTACTGGGTTGTAATTTCAACTTCAGCAAAGGCAATATCAGGCAGTTCTTGAAGCTTTAGAGTACTCATCGAACCAACACCAATCAACAGTACCATGATGGTGACAATACGAGCCAAAAAGCTACGCTCGGCGAAGTAAGCAAGAAAGTTATTCATGATTCATGCCCTATTTACCTGTTGTAGCGTGAATGGACATACCCGGCTTGAAAAGGTGTTGCTCATTGTCGATTTCTACATCAACAAAATAGGCAAACGTTGCAAGGTCAAGTTCGACACTAATGCGGTTAATTTTTGCGTGAGTGCGCTGAGCTGGCTGAGCCTCTGACCAAACTTGGATTGGTTGACCCACGGATAGCTCTTGAAGATCAAACTCGCTTGCGAGTAAGCGAACGTTCAGTCGATCAATATTGGTAAGTTTGTACAGCAAGTCTCCTTGATTGACCCAGGTCCCATCATCGACCAAACGCTCGACTACATAGCCATTTATTGACGCATACACTTGAGTATTAATAAGATCTAGCTGTGCTTTTTCCAACTCTATTTGGGCCAAAGATAATTTCGCTTTTGCGGCAGAAAAATCTGCTTTTGCTATATCAAGTTCGTTCTGAGACAGGCTATTTTTCGAGCGCAGTTCTTGATAGCGAGCAAAAACC
Source organism: Vibrio sp. 1180_3 (assembly GCF_029478545.1). Taxonomy (NCBI): domain Bacteria; kingdom Pseudomonadati; phylum Pseudomonadota; class Gammaproteobacteria; order Vibrionales; family Vibrionaceae; genus Vibrio; species Vibrio sp. 1180_3. The sequence continues at coordinate 12,979 of NZ_SJFM01000045.1, read as the reverse complement.
GACTGCTTAATATCCAAGTCAGTTTTTACTAAAGAAAGGTTGGCTTTTTGCTTACGCACCTCAAGTTTAAAATCTTGATCTTTGATTGTGGCTAGCTTTTGGCCTTGAGTGACCATATCTCCGGTTTGCCAATTAACATGTTCTATGACGCCACTGACTTCAGATACGACATTTAAAGGGGCGATACTGGTTGTTTTACCGATAAGGTCGACAGCATTGCTATTGGGGGCAAACACCATTGCACTAATCAAGCAGGATAATAATTGTTTGTTCATCATGGTCTCCCAATTTGTAATAGGCATAGCTTAAAGTCATGAATGTCGAATTTTTGTAAAAGTGAGTTTAACTTAACCAAACGAACACGTTTTCACGGCGTTGTTGCCCAAATCGATGCAACTTGAATGGAACTAACTGAGGACTTGGTGATCTGATCACCACCATCCTCTTCAAGTCTGCATCATGGGCACGTCGCTTCACCCCATCACCAACTGGCCTAAATACAACAAGTCTTTGATTAATCGTGGTTCACTCACCTTCTGGGTTGATGCCGATGCCATGAGCAACTGGTTTCACCACGACCATCATGGGCGGCGGGGCCGCTGCCAGCTTTACACTGACCAGACCATCTGTACCTTCCTGATGCTCAAGGGGATTTTCAACCTCACTCTGCGGGCCACCCAGGGACTACTCGACTCCCTGTTCGAGTTGATGAACGTACCGCTTTGTGCCCCCGATTACAGCTGTGTCTGCAAGCGGGCCCGCACGGTGATAGTGGCCTATCGGCAGCCCTCAAAGGGATGCGTTACCGACTTGGTTATCGACTCAACCGGTCTGAAGGTGTTTGGTGAAGGCGAGTGGAAGGTCAGAAAACACGGCGCCGAGAAACGGCGAGTCTGGCGCAAGTTGCATCTGGCGGTAGACCCGGTGACCCACGATATCGTGGCGGCGGAAGTCTCGCTGGAAAATGTCCATGATGCCGAGGTGTTGCCCACCTTGCTCAACCCTCTGCGGCGTAAGCTGGGACATGTTTATGCGGATGGAGCTTATGACAGCGAAGCCAGCCATCAGCTTATCTCGCGCAAAGGGGCGACAGCCTGTATCCCGCCTCGCAAGAGCGCGGGGTTATGGAAAAAGGGACACCCAAGAAATGACGCTGTGTTGGTGATGCGCAAGGAAGGGCTGGCGCACTGGAAGAAGATATCGGGGTATCACCGTCGCTCACTGGCAGAGACGGCGATGTATCGCTTCAAGCAGTTGCTGGCGGGGAAAATCAGTCTGCGTAACTACAACGGCCAAGTGGGAGAAGTCATGGCGTATGTAAGCGCCATAAACAAGCTGAATACCCTGGGCCTACCTGTCAGAAAGCCTCGAGTGTAGCGGTCACCCAGAGATGGGGAAGTCATGACTTGCTGGCTGATTTGGGCAACAACGCCCATTTTCACATAAATTCGACATGAAATAGATATGATGGAAACCATATAATTGAACACTTAGAGAACTCGCCATGCTTGAGAACAGTCGAATTCTAGTCGTCGAAGATAATGAAGAACTGCAAGGGATCTTAGCCGACTTCTTAGACGTAAAAGGTGCAGAGGCTGATTTTGCCGACAACGGAGAACTTGGATTAAAACTGGCCTTAGAAAATGAGTTTGATACCATCATTCTAGATGTCATGATGCCTAAAAAAGATGGTATGCAAGTCGCGAAGGAACTAAGAAAAAATGGATGTACGACCCCCATCCTTATGCTGACCGCATTGAATGGCCAAGAAGACCTCATTAATGGATTTGGTAATGGTGTCGATGACTTTGTGAGTAAACCCTTCCAGTTCCCCGAACTAGAAGTTCGTTTGTCTGCATTGATTAAACGGTTTCGAGGTCAAGTTGCTCCTGCTACCTTATCATTTGGCTCATTAGACATTGATGAAAAAACCAAGATTATCCAACGGGAAGGGCACAAGTTAGCGACCACTCCAGTTATGTACCAAATACTGGTTGAACTGGTAAAAGCGCAGGGTGAACTTGTCTCTCGAGAGGCTTTAATCCATCAGATATGGGGCGATGATGTCCCTGATAAAGATATACTTCGCAGCCATATCTACTTGCTACGTAACACACTTGATAAACCGTTTAAAAAGGCGATGCTAAAAACTGTACCTAAATTTGGATTTCGTTTGGAGAAGTGATGTTTTTTACCAAGTCGAAAACAACAGAAAACAATATTGAGAACGTAAAAAATCGCTTGATCCGCCGATTTGCTACCATCGCATTCTCAACGTCTTTTGTTGTTTTTTTAATCTTCTCATTAAAACTAGTGAAGGAAGAAGACAACCAGATTGCACACTATTTAAGCTCCTTTCAGGGTTTCGCTCAGCAATATTATCAACAAGCACCCAAAAGTAGTATCGCAGTTAGCCCTAATATTACTGCGTATTACGACTCCGCTTTTTTACCAGACAACATCAAATTAGAGATGCCATATGCAAAGGATGAAGTCACAAAAGTTCATCAATACACTGACGATGGCTTCATGGTGTACCACTCTACCTTTTTGTCGAATGGGGACGAGATACCGCTGTATCTCACAATAGACACGGTATCGCTCGATTTTGGTGATGATAATTGGGATATTTTATTGAGCATATCCACGTTATTAATGGTGTTTCTTGTCGGAACATTAAGCGTATCGACCAAGAGAATGTTTGATGAACTGATGTCACCAGTTGTCGAGTTGAGTCAACAGTTAAGAGACGAGGAAAGATCTCAGTTTTCGGTGTCGGAAAATACAATTGATGAAATAAAGCAACTGACCAACCATCTCAATAGCTATACACAAATGAAAGAAAGAGTGGTGAAACAAGAAATGATGTTCGCAAAATACGCGAGCCATGAACTGAAAACGCCAATTGCGATTATTTCAGGTGCGGCAAACTTACAAGCCATGAAAGAAGGAGACACAGAATTTCAGGCTAAACAACGCCATAGAATTATTGGTGCGGCTGATAACATGCAATCGACCGTTGACATTTTGCTCAATATAGTCAAACAAGAGAACGCAGCATCCAGCGATGATGTATGGACAATCAGCGAGCAAGACGTTTCTATTTCAGAGCTCGGTAAAAAGGCAAAACTCGGTGTTGAAGTAAAGATAAGTATTGCGTCGGATACCACGCTCAATTTCCCATTGCCTGTACTTAAAATGATTCTTAAAAACATCGTCAATAATTCAATTCGATTTACAGAAAAAGGTTCGATTACCATTCACGTTGCTAGTGACCAAATTTCCGTTCAAGACACAGGTACAGGGCTATCTGGCAAAAATGAAACCAAACATGGCTTAGGGCTTCTTATAGTAAGGCGCTTATGTAATGTATATGGTTGGTCCTTCAAGTTGAAAAACAACATGAATACCAAAGGGTGCACAGCGAGTTTAAATAGAAAAACAGATAGCTAAACATTATCAGCCCTGAAATGTTCTAGGGCATTTCAGGGCTCGGCACACGTAATCACCAAGGTTCGATTACCCTTCTCATAAAGAATAATTCATTCCCTCACCTGAAATAGACATTTATTCGACATCCTACTTTTTAAAATTGAGTTCCAATTAATCAGAGGTGTTAATCATGAATAAAACTACTCTTTCACTTTCCATTCTAAGCTTTTTTATGAGTTATTCTTCAATTGCTGAGCTGGCGCCCAAAGCTGGGGTTGGTGGTGAAATCTCTATCAATACTGGCTATATGTCTCAATCGTCTAACTTCAATACAGATGTGAAAGATCCAATATCGGACCTCAATTCTGAAGGTAAATCCAACGGGGAAATGCTTGTCGCGCCTTTAGGGCAAATCAACTATACGTTTGGACAAGATCTAGACAAGCAGATATACATTGGTACTACACGTGACGATATAGCCGTTGGTGATTTCGCTTTTGAGATTGGTTATAAACAAGAACTCGAATCTGGCATGGTGGTTGACGTGTCATTTCTTCCAACCGCAGTGTCCGGAGAAACATGGAGCGACCCATACGCACTTAACTCTGCACGCGAAGTGACCGACGAAACAGGCAACGCCTATCGATTAAAGCTGGAATCGATTGCTGGTACTGATTTCACGCTGGATATGGCCTACGCCAACATTGATGTGAAAAATGAAGCATCTGGCTCCGATTTGAGTGCATCAGAGCAAGCTAAACTTCAGCGTGATGGCAGTGTTATCTTCGCTAAGGGCGAATATAAATACATGCTCAATCAGACGTCAGGTCTTATTCCATCGTTAAGCTACAAGGTACGTTCCGCTGATGGCGAAGCGATGGCTTACAAAGCCTATGGAACGGACATTACTTACTTTAAAGTGCTAGACCGTCATCAGTTTGCGCTCACGGCTAGCTACGAAACTCGCAGCTATGATGGAACAAACCCTATGTTTGACAAGACTCGTAGCGATAACGAAATGAGCTTGTTTGCCGCGTATGAATATGACCAATTGATGGGCTGGGAGGATGTCTCGTTTATCTCATTCGCTAGTTATGGAAGCAGTTCATCAAATATTGATTTCTACAATGAGTCTGAATATCTGTTTTCAACGGGTGTCAATTATAAGTTTTAATTCAATTACTTGGCTTGATTTCACGTCAGGCCAAGATCCATAAGACAACTTTAAAAATTGAGGTTTTGATAAAGGTTGGGCTATCAATGCTATTTCTATTGAAGCTCTTCTCAAATTCATACTTGTAGATACCATCTCTCATCACTGTTAGCAAACCTAGTTTAATGTCACTTGGGTTGGTATTTTGTTTGTGTTTTCAGCGCACCAAAACAAATTTGAATCAACTTTCTCATCGCGCGCCAAGTGCCTGCATTTTGGGTTTACCTGCTGCTAGCAACCTTCTTTTCTGTTCTCGAATGTCAGGGTTATGGGTGCTCGCGCTAACTGCTGCTAAAAACAACTTAGCTCGAACCTAGACGGCCCGTTCTTGCTCATTGTCGTTCTCCCCTTTTAGCTTTCCAGATTCATTTAGTTGAGGGATAAGACCAATAAATGCTGCTGCTTGCTTGGCAGTGGCGAATTTCTTAGCGCCGAACAGGTAAACAAGCTCACGTGACATGACTTTACCAATATGTAGAAGCTTATGGTTCCTCTTCATATCAGCATCTGCATTGATGACCGATTCGATCTCTTGTTCGATTGAAGCAATTTCTTCATCGATCACACTGATGATTTGAATTCGCGGAGTCTGATTCATCCGTCTTATGCACGAGCCCCAGTGATTGAGAAAATTTATGTGCTTTACCTGGGTTCGATATAAACACCCGAAAACCAACCGCATGTAGGTACAGTGCTATCGATTCATGATAGACGCCTGTTGACTCCATCGTGACCAAAGTATCTTCAGGTTGGCACTTTGACACCTTTTGCAACCAATGACTTATTTCCGAGTGAGTTCCTTTTGTGTTCTTAAATTTACGATGTTTTTGTCCGCTCTTGGTTTGGTCGTGTAGCAAACAGATATCTAAATAGTCTTACCGACGTCAATCCCAACATTCACACTCATATCAACGACCCCACTTGCACATTATGCATTATTAGTCATATGACTGCACACTTGGATACCATCCAGTATTTGAGTAAGTAAAATCAGGGGATAATCTACAGATCAATGTCGAGCATTATGTGGTCAAGCATCCTCACTGATTTTAGAGCTTAGGGATAGCTAATCACCCAGAGCGTCAACATACAAGTGGTCAACAAATTCCGGACACGGATTTAAGCCGATTTTCAGTATTTACTGGCGACAGTCCATCATTTGCTTGATGAGACCGTTGCCGATTGTAGTAGTCACATCAGCGAAGGAAGTAGACGTTGGCCGTATCGACAGTTCCTTGAAACAGCTTTTTAAATTCAATCAATCGGTTTTGGTTATCCAGTAGCAGTAAAGAAAACACTTAATGCCTAGCTTAGCGCATACTCTTTGGTGGCATCAGGATCGGCTAGCGCATCACCGCGGAGTTAGCGCGTAGCCAGTATCTCAGCCTCATGCTCTAGGATTTCATTTTTCTGATAGCGTTTTTGGGGGAATCTGATGTTTTGGGATTCATTTCAGTCTCCTACCGAAATAAACGATGGGTATTCAAGTTGACGACAAACAGTCTCATCATCAACCTTCTCAAATCGTTCCTATTATTATAACTAGCCGAATTTACTCAATGCGGGTGATGAAGCCATACTTGTCCGAGTCGGCCTTGGTCAACCAATGCTCACCAATTGCCGGGGCAGAATTTAAAGTGAAGATATAGAAATCAATGCCCTTGTCTCCCATTATGTGCTTAAAGTATGTCGCCTGTTTGCGATGGCTTTCGTCTGTGTATGGGAATTCTTTGGCTGTTTTATCTCCCTCAGCCCAGCTATGTACACCGATTTGCTTATTCAATTCGATGGCCTTAGAGGTGTCTGATCGTTGTAAAACTCGTGGATAACCCGCCGCAAACAGATCAGTGCCACCAGAAAAAACCGACCCCGTTGGAGTAACGATTGTGGTCATATTTTTGCTAAAGATCATGCGACCAGTGTACATGTTAATATCATCATCAGCACTGCCACTGATATGATTGTTAAATTTCAAGGTCATCTGACTGTCAGGGTATAACTTAACGATATCAATAAGCTGCGAATAGGTTGTCACCCCAAGGGTAGAAGTAATGCGCTCAACGGTGCCAGTGTCGTTGAGCACATCGCGGTAAAAAGCGTTGAAAGCAAACGATGTGGTGATGATGACCTTGCTTCCATTTTGGGTTTTACTCAGAATCGTAGAACCAAGGCTTGTCACGTATTGCGACGACTCGTTTTGGTATTCAAGCTTAACAGCAAGCTTTCTATCGTTCGTTGTCGTTTGGATTAACGTCGTATCATTCCCAATTGAACGTTGAGCCGAATCACAATCAAACGAATCATAGTAATTGCCTTCACTGTAAATGCCGCAGTCATCGACTCCTGCATCAGGAAGATACAGATCAACGCTCTGACCTAAGCGACTTGCTAGCCTCACCACTTTTTGCTTATCACTGATACTTTCAGCAAACTGAATGTTTTCATACTGTATACCATCGTAGGTGAGTTTCATAGATTCTTGGACCTCTCGCCTCTCTTGATATAACTCATCAAGTCTAGTCGATGAAAATACATAATCAGCCTTAGGTTTCAATTGCGCTTTGGTTGCCGTTGTACCCGAACTAGAGCTCGAATTACAGCCCGCTAAGAGAATCAAAGGTAATGCTAGTAATGTCTTTCGATAGTGGTTCATGCCATTTTTCCCAAAAATATTTAATAGGGAAATCTTATTATTTAGTCTATAAATTATCTGTCGCGAGAATGTAAGAGTATGTATGTGTTTCGGCGTTTTTCAAGGTAGTTGTCATCATTCGCTTGTTTATTAAGCAGCTTCTCTCTCTGGATTTAGATGTACGTCACCAACTGGCTTACAGTTCCTGATATCACCAGGCCATCGTTCGGGTTTTCGCTGTTTTGCAGCGAGTAATACCTCAGCTCGACGCTTCAAGATCTCTTCGTCTTTTCCGTTATGACGCTCTAAGGGCGTGACGTAATTTAGCTTGCTGTGCTTGTGCTCGGTGTTGTACCAGCGCACGAAGGCTTCAACCCAACCTCGACTGCTTTCGAGATTTTCAAAGCCCTTTGTCGGCCAGTTCGGCATGTACTTAACCGTGCGGAACAACGACTCAACATACGGGTTATCATCACTGACTCTTGGGCGGCTATACGATGAGGTAATGCCTAGCTCATCCATCTTCGCTTTGAACGTCAGCGACTTCATAGGCGCACCGTTATCTGAGTGAAGAACTAGCGGTTGATTGAAGCACTGCTCTCGCATCAAGGTTCGTTGCAAGAGCTGTGACGCTAACTCACCGCACTCACGTTCATACACCTCATAGCCCACGATTTTTCGGCTGTAGATATCTTCAATCACGTAGAGGTAATAGTGCTGCCCCTTAACCACAGATGGCAAGTACGTAATGTCCCATGTGTACACCTGATTGGGACCTGTTGCCGTATAACTTGTTGGCTTGGCCTGCCTTTGTCGACTTCGCTGACGACCTCGGGTATGAAGCTGACCTTCTGCTTTCAAAACCCGATAGTAGCTCGACTCTGAAGCAATATACTCACCGTTATCAAGCAACGTCGGGACAATTTGAGTTGGTGGTAAACTTGCGTATTCAGGGCGGTTGCACACCTCAATAATCGCATTGCGCTCTTGCGGTGATAGCTTGTTAGCAGGCACAGGTCTAACGCAGGTCGGTCTTTTGTCTGTCCGTATTTCACCTCGCTGATACCAGCGTCGATACGTTCTCAAGTCGATTTGAACTTCATTGCAGGCGTACTCTAGACGGCAGCCACTTCGCTTGGCATCGTGGATAAGAGCGAGCAAGTATTGCCTTTCATCGGTTGAGGTTAATCTTCCTCTGGCTCTTCCCCGTAAAAGGCTCTCAGCTTTTTTCGAAGAACCAATAGCGCCGCCGTTTCCGCTAACGCTTTTTCTTTAAAGCGTAACTCTTTTTTCAGCTCTTTAATTTCAAGTTTGTCAGCTTTAGCTTGTTTCTTGGCTTCAGCCTCACGCTCTTTAGCAGACATAAACCCTTGCATACACTCACTTCGCCAACCTTGCACTTGTTCAGGGAACAAGCCCTTCTCACGACAATACTGACTGAGTTCATTCTCCGTCATCGAGTAAGTTTCAGCGACAATGGCAAGTTTAGTTTGAGCAGACCACTGCTCTGATGAAGTATGACTATTTGGCACAGCGGCTCCTGAACGTCTAAGTTGCTGCCGCCAATGATACAGGGTGGCTGTGCTAATACCTTCCTCTTTTGCTACTTGGCTTACAGACATTGAATAAGGAGGCAGTAGCTTCTTCAATATGGCTTCTTTTCTTTCTGTTGGAATGCGATTCAAAACTCACTCATTACCACCCAAACTGGTTAAATTTTAACAGTGACAACTATCCTGCCAGAGGGGGGGTTTTTGAACGTTGTTTTTTACTTTCCTGTTAATTCAATATCGGCATTGAACTAGCTTAAAAAGTGTTTAATCATTCACCTCAGGTATTTTGCGCGAAGCAATTAAATTTAATATGTAATAACGATTAATCACAAAATAAAACTCACTCACGTAATATCGTATAGGCTGAATACACGACAAGGCAGGAAATGGAATGACAAAACCTAAAATGGTCATCGTGGAAGACGATTTGAAACTTCAGAAAATGTTGCAAGACTACTTTGTCGCGCAAGATTTTGATGTATTGGTTCTGGACGATGGCAGTAATGCCGCGCAAACCATTCTTGCCGAACAACCTGACATTGTATTGCTGGATTTAATGCTTCCTGTAACCGATGGACTGACAATCTGCCGACAGACGCGTACGCACTATAAAGGTAAAATCTTGATGCTCACCGCTAGCGATGACGACTTTGATCATGTCGCTGGTTTAGAAACAGGGGCTGATGACTATGTCACCAAGCCAATCAAACCAAGAGTTTTGCTGGCAAGGGTTCGTTCACTATTACGCCGTCAAGAAACGGTAGCTCATTCAATCGATGACTCTGATAACCTTCAATTTGATCAACTCGTACTGAAAAATACATACAAGAAGTGTGAACTTGCAGGTGCCGTTTTGTCACTGACAGACAGCGAGTTTGATCTACTTTGGTTGTTGGCAAGCAACCCAGACACTCCGTTATCACGAGACTATTTAACTCAAACATTGCGCGGGATTGAGTATGACGGGCTCGATCGGACAATTGATAACAAGGTTGTGCGTCTAAGAAAGATACTCGGTGACGATCACACACCAGCAGAGAAAATTCAAACCATTCGCGGGAAAGGTTACTTATTTGTTTCGACCGCCTGGAATTAACCTCGCTCAATACGAGCGTAATGAAAAAGGTCGATTATGCGACGTATCTATTTGGAGTCCCTTCTTGGGCTGTTAGTTTGCTTTATGACCGGCCTTGTTGCCTACGAAATTTTTGTCTACCAGCTCAATACCGACTACGAATATGTAATGGAAGATTACGAAGCGACGGCCCACCAACAATTGATAGAAAATATCGCTAAAAATCAAGGCCTTGAAGCTGCTCAACAAGCGATAAATCAGTTTGTCGAAACCACACGACATAAACTGGTCATGTTCAGCCCAAAAGATGAAATACCATCCCCCGTTTCAGAGTTCTTTAGTACTAACCCGAATACCTTTATCTTTCACGATGATGAACGTGAACTATGGTTTCGCCTCACAGGCAGTGACAATACCTACCATTACTTACCTGATAATAAAGCGTTCGTTCGGCAAAAAATCGAGCTGGAAGATGACCTCATTTGGTTGTTCTTCTTAGCAAGCTTTATCTCATACGGCTTATGCCACCTAGTTATTATCTTCCGACGGGTCAAAAAGCTTGAATACGCCACCCTACGCTTTGCAGAAGGGGACCTCTCTTCGCGAGCAGAGACTTCAAGCGGCATAGCCATTGGCTCACTAAACAAGTCTTTCAACCTGATGGCTGACCGTATTCATCGCTTAATTGAGAGTAACCGCTCACTCACCAACGCCGTTGCTCATGAATTACGCACGCCAATATTTCGTATCCAGTGGCAAGCTGAAATGCTCAAAGACACGCCGCTCAATGAATCGCAACAACACACTGCTGAAAGTATTGTCGAAGACACAGAAGAGATGGAAAAGATGGTCGACGAACTGTTGTGCTACGCCAAACTTGATAGCATTGACCTCGAAAACCTACAACAGCCATTAGAGATAAGAGACTTTCTTGAACACGCGATGACACGCTGGAACAAAGACACAGAACTCAACATAGACTTATCATTGCCAGAACAACCTAGCTCTATACTAGCAGATGAAACGTTGCTTAACCGAGCCTTAGATAACCTAGTTCGTAACGCAATGAAGTTCGCACGTTCACAGGTGTCGATTGAAGCTAGCGTGCATCAAGATCAACTACAGATTGCGGTGCATGACGATGGTGATGGAGTGGCACAAGAACACCAAGCTCGCCTGTTTGAACCGTTTTACGTTGGCGACAAATCGCGTAATAAAGCCAAGAGCGGCCATGGTTTGGGGCTTTCTATCGTCGATAAGATCTGTGCTCAACATAACGCAACAGTGGAAGTTGGCCAGAGCCAAGCCTTAAAGGGTGCGGTATTCACCATTACCATTCAGATATGTAATAATTCAACTGACAAACCCATACAGTAACTACAAAACACCTCTGGAATAATGTTAAACCTCGGTCGGGAGATGCTGTCTCCCAATGAACTTATTGAGTCTAGATAATCATGACACTGTCGTTTATGGCTTGTCATTACAGCACTGCTTGCTAAGTAGTAGCAAAGTAAACCGTTATTCGTTAACTCGCACTTTGTTAGCAGTTGAAACCATGGGCTCACTATCTAAATTCCCAATCATTCTTATGGTATTGTTATGAAAAAGTTATTGTGTGTTTTAGGCGTTATCTCTCTTTCAGGTTGTTCAGGTATTAGCCACAACGATCAAGTTTACACAGCGCACGCAGAAAGCTTCAATATTGTCGGTTTCCAAGTCCCTGGTAACACTCAAGACCGTGCAATGGAATTAGTGCCCGAAGGTGCAACGGTTGAGATCATTCACTCAACAAACTCTGATACAAGCTCTGTTATGGGTATCATCAACCGTATTATCGGCATCGACTACGTTCAAGTTGGTGGTAAGAAGCAGTAATTCGCTATCGTTGCGTACCTTTGATCAGTGACCTTTAGAAACTGAGCTCATCGAAGCCAGCGATGATCGCCGTTCACTTTTTTCCCTAATTTGAGTTCAATTTAAAACACGCCTAACATGGCTATTTGTTAGGCGATACTCATCGTTTCAGGCTCAAGGCCCATCCAAAAAGAACTAGCTGAGAGCGGTGATAACCACAATGTAAAAACCATTGCTGCCAGTATGAAGCGTCAAGATTTAACGCCGAAAGCGGCACGCAAGTTTAAGTGCACTACGGACAGCAAGCATCAAATACCTGTTGCTCCAAACCTGTTGGCTCAGAACTTTAACGCAGCGGCTCCGAATGAAAAAATGGGCGGGAGACATCACCTACGTCGCCACAAGCGAAGGTTGGCTGTACTTGGCGGTAATTATTGACATTTATTCAAGACAAGTAATCGGATGGTCTATGGATACCAGAATGACGGCTACGCTGGTCTGTGATGCGCTATCAATGGCTTTGTTCCGTCGCGGCCTCCCTGAGCAGATTCTCGTTCATAGTGATAGAGGCAGTCAGTACTGCTCAAAAGATTATCGCGACCTCATAACTGCTTATAATCTAAAACTGATCTGCTCCAGTGATACTGGACACTCACGTAAGCGACTTTTTCCATACTTTTAATAATTCATGCTTTGCTATATTAGCAAAAGACGCAACTCGGAATTGTCCAAAAACGATTCTGAGATTCAACAATCTTTATCAGGAACAGTGCTTACCCTGTAAGCGCTGCTCCCCACAAAAGTTTCAATCTTTAATGTAAAAGTTTCGAACTTTATTGTCAGAGTTTCGATCTTTGTTGTCCACCGACACTAAGCGCCTACTTACTGACAATGGTGAGATCCAGCTAGAAATCCCTAGTGACCGTGACGCGTCTTTTGAACCCAAGCTCGTTCGTAAGCATCAAACTCGATTCCAATCGATGGACGACAAGATCTTAAGCTTGTATGCCAAAGGAATGACTACCCGAGAAATCGTCGCAACCTTCAAAGAAATGTACGATGCTGATATCTCCGCCAGTCTAATATCGAAAGTCACTGATGCTGTTTTAGAACAAGTTGTTGAGTGGCAAGCTCGCCCTCTTGATTCGGTTTACCCCATCGTTTACCTGGACTGCATTGTTGTGAAGGTGCGCCAAAATAAGCAAGTCATCAACAAA
>NZ_SJFM01000044.1:0-24685 GCF_029478545.1 Vibrio sp. 1180_3 | reverse complement strand
AGAGCTACATTCGTTTTTACAACTATAAACGAAGTCATAGTGGGATTGATTATTTAACGCCAAATGAAAAATACCAACAAATGCAAAAAGTGGCTTAAAAACTCTCCAAAAAAGCTGGATCATTACAGACATTGTCTATGAACAACTAGCACTGCGTGTACCAAAAGAAGATGTCGCTCAGCAAGCCTGTACCTTCTTCAGAGAACGCCTCAACCACACAGACACCCAAAGCACCAACGAACTCAAGCAAGCTCTGTATGAACGTTATAGGCTTAGGTTGCGTGAAGACGATCTACTCATGCTCCACATGCTCATTGGCTCTAGTAATCTCTTTGACACGGAGACAAACAAACGAGCACGTAGCTGGCAGTTTTGTGGTGTAAACACCTTCAACCAACTACTCGTGAAATACGGTTGTGACTGGTCAGCAGCTGCTGAATCAGGTGAAGTCAAACTCAATGGTCGCGATACCAAAGCAGAAGGTTGGATACGAGCATTACGTAACACTTTGAACCTCGCTAAAGACTATGGAGTGATGCCGTATTGCCACACCCTAGAGGTATGGCTTAAAGCGCCATTAGAGAAATCCAAACAAACCCAATTAGATGAGTTAAAAACGCAGCTAAGTGATTTAGAGGCAACTTGGAAAGAACGGCAACGATTTGATGACGATGGCTTTGATGTCTCAATAAAACCCAAGTCTGCTTTTGAGATGTGGCTCTTTCAGCAGCTCATCAATGGCTACCAAGGCAAGTGCTGGATAAATGGCTCAGAGCCGCCCTACCACGCTGTAAAGAAGCATTCTATCTAATACTCCTAGCCCCGTTAACAAAACCGCTAAACAACCCAAAAACACGTTTATCCACCACTCTAGAGGCCACCTTTTAACAAGGTGGTCTTTTTTATTTTATTCGTAAAAAGGAAGCACTCATGCAAACAACACAACCAAACAGCTCATCCATAGACCAACATGATTCTTTACCTACGTTAGAGGCAAAAAAAATCAAACCGATCACGGTACTTGTTCAGTGGTCTGAATCTCGCGAGTTCACTGAAGAGACACTCTATGACTTTAGTGAGTTCGAAAAGAAAGCTCTGGAGGTTGCTAAACGCAATCCATTAGGCGGGTACGACAAAACAAAAGTAACCGTGACCTTTGATAATGAATATCAGCACGAATGCCGCTTAGATTTAGGCTGTGGTGGTAATGATCAGGGTTTTTCTGAACACTGCTTAAGCATGGCTCGTTATTACCGCCAGCATAAAGGGGATGTCGATAAACCTTGGCTTTATGACAAACACCACCAGCAGTTAATCGAACTCATAAACACTTATGAATTGGACCACTCATTCGTAAACCTAGGGCGTATGCAGGTTAAACAGGTCGAGGAGCAAGCTAAAGCTGAAGAAGCTGCAAAAGAAGAAGCCAAACAACAGGATCGGGAAAGAGCGTGGCGTAAACACCAGCAAGCGGAGGAGGCCTTTCAAGAAACCTTAGAAGTACCACAATGGGCAAAGGGCGTGATTGTTGCCACACTCACGGACTATGACGCTGAAATCAGTGAACCGTATGCAGGAGAGTTTCACACCAAAACGTTGAAGACTATTATTCTCGCGTGGTCGAAACACTCTCGAAACCTATTTCCAGAGCTGCGCAAAGCATGTCTGAATCACCCTGAAACGGCTTTTCTTAACGATCCAGATAAAAGCGTTGAACACCGTGAGCGCTTTGCCATGGGAGAAGGCTATTACCTAACCGACACCAAATACATTCGTTATGGATGGAAGATAAAGAAAATCAGCTTTTACCGAACAGAAAACAAAGCACGTTATGTGCCTTTAGGTGATATCGCGATAGATAAATAAAAGAAGAGAGAGGCGATCAATTCGCCTCTCTCAAAGTAGTCTTATTTTTTTGCCATTATCAACGACAGAATCGCTTGGTGATCACACACGGGTAACAACTCAACCAGAGAAGCTTGTGGACAAAACCTTGCCAGTGATTATCCTAAATTAGTAAAAAGCGAATTAATTTAGGTATGGAAAAGTTGGGTAGGTAAAACGCAAGACACGACCCTGTAGCTTCCGAAGGCAGTTTGCTGACCACCGATGAACTAGTGAAACAAGCGGCTGGCGAAACTCTGAACGCTAGTTACTTTAAAGAACATTTGAAAGTCGTTATCTGTAAATAAAAATGGCTCGGCAGTATTCAAGCTACCGAGCCTCTACTATCACTGACTTATCTATGCCACTGAAGCCGTTTTAGTCGTTGGCTCTTCCTCTTTCGAGTTGACTTCAGGAGTCGTTGCTACGTCAACTACATTCAACATATCTTTTTCTTTCTGCTCGATTTTATTTCTTTCTTTAGCATTTAGGTGTCGTAACAGTGGGCTAACTAAAGGCACGTTATCTAAACGATTAATCGCGTCGGCTAATTTTGAACTTTTATCAATCGCATCAATAATCGGATGATCTGAGTTGTTATAATCAGATATTAACTTGCCTGGGTTTTCGCTGTTAACTTGAAGCAAGTTGAAAAGCAATTTAGTTCTTAACTCACCACTAGTGTCATCTTCGCCAATTGTGTCAATCTGATTTGACAAGCCTTCAAATGTTCGGCTCGAAACTTCTTTATGTGTGTACTCTTCAATTAGTCGTTTACTAAGCTTATAGCTCTTATTTGATGAGTAAGCGACCCATAGGATAGGAGCGTAAACAGGTAACATCATAGAGTAAATCATCGGAGCATCTTGAATAACGGAAGCAAACTGCTCACTCAAAAATATTACTCGAACCATACTGAATGCAACTGGCAACAAAGAACATATTATCAACCAGCGAATAGCTTTATTGAACGAAACCTCATGTTTATCTAATTGTTCTTTTTCAACTTTAATTTTGTCGATATATGCACCAGAAAGACCAGCCGTAAGCGCATCGGGAAGAAGTGATTTTATCTGTTTAATAATTGAACTATATTGCTTTTCACCTTTTGATACGAACGACTCCAACCCTTCTTGGTATTGGCCTTCAATAGAGTCTAGTTTTTCATTGTATCTTTGCTCTACGCTCGAAACTTCTTCGTTTAACGATGCAACATCATTTTTGATTTTAGAATAAGCATCTTTAAGTTCTTCTTTTAAGCCACCTTGTTCTACTTCTTCACCGTTGTCATCTTCATATGTAAAGCCAAAGACTTCACCATGAAGGGTGTCAAATTCACTTTTCTGTTTAGTTGCATTACTCAGCAAAGATTTCAACTTACTTGCAACCAATTCGGTATTGGTTACTTGTTCTGATAACGACTCGACTTTCACCGCCAAGCGATCTTTCTCAGTAACTAAACGATTAAGCTCCTGTAGAGCTTCGTCAATTTCTGCTTTAGATTCTAAGTATTGTTCATGGTATTGAGCTATTGATTCTGATTTATCAAAAGCAGTAGACCCATACTCTTTGATAGTTGCCAGATTCGAGTCTGATTCATCTTTCAATGAAATGACAAGTTCATGAGCATCTTCAACACTTTTGTAAATGGCATCAATCTCACCCAAGCGTTCTTCAGCTTTGTTTTTTACTTCGGTGGCTTTGTTCCTAGCTCCCAAAGCCTTGGAATAATGCTCTGGTGCGCTCTGCTCAAGCAACTCAAGCTGTTGATTAGTATTTTCTAATTTTGCTTTAAGAGCATTCATCTCTGTCCAGAGATACTCTTTCTCTTTGTTTAGCTTTTCTGTTAGTCGCTCTTCTGTAGTCAAAAACAAAACTATTACCCACCCTATGCTACCACGTTAGTATTGATGCATTTTCCATCAATTCATGTTTAAAATCAAAAGTATGAACAAATGAGCACCAAAAACTAAGACCACGTAGAGCACATCGCACAATTTACATATATAGAAGCTCGGGCTTGTTCAACACTTGGGATTTAACGTTGGCTACGCAACGCTTAATCCTTATCTGCTATGCCTATTTTTTCTCAATGGCTTTAGTAACTAAAACTGCCAAACCACCCAAAGCTACAGCACCGCCAAGAAATTTTGCAAACTTAGGATTTTCTGAGCATAGACCTACTAAACCTGCACCTAAAACAGCACCCGCTGTACCCGCAACAACCTGAGTTGATGACACTTTCAAACCAGTAGCCCATTTTGCAAAATGCTCACAGTTGCGGTCTGTTAGAGAGTATTTCCACTTCCCTATTTGGGAGCGAGCTAGTTCTAACACTTCTGGCACGGAGCGGTCATAAGTCACTTCAGCTGGATAAGTATGCTTGCCCTGTGTTACGACATCCCAGCTTTCTTCTTGAACCGTACCATTTCGCTTAGTTGCAGAAATGAGCATGGGTAACCCTTTTTCACAGAAAGAGTCTGAAACCAAAGACCAGTGCTGATAAACACCAAAGTTGCTGACAACGATATCACCAGCAGTTAGATTTTGAATTGACATATGTATCCCTACATTTAATTAATAGATGGTATCAATATGTAGACATATTTTTAAAAATCAAGTGGTTGCATATGTATAGCGCTTGTTAGACGGATTTATTCCGTAATTTTTTACGTAACCTACCATAACGCCAATCATACTCACGCTTAATCTAATAGCCGTATTACCTAGTGCCTAGGATGTAACTTCATAACTTGCCGAAAATTTACGTACAACTCCAGCGGTGTTTGAGCAATACGATTTTCAGCTTGCTCAATCCAAAATGAGAATGATCTAATCCTCTCCCATCGGATTAGATTTGATAGGGAAAAGTTAGTGTGAGTGACTGGCGGTGAATACGTATTTCTGTGATTGCGATACCTCGTTTCGGAGCTAGGCTAGAAGTGATCGGATAATCCTGAGGAAATGACGGTGCGGAACGTTCCAAAATATGCAGTGAATAGGTCAGAAGCAAGAAGGAAAAGGCTCGTATTAGCGAGCCTTATATCTATCAATTGATAGGAACGACGAGCTTACCACTTCTTGCTAAGAGTACCTCGTCTTTAACAACAAATGCCTCTACGAAGTGATTACCTTTATAAGAGGTTGTTTCTTCTCTGATTTTTCCACCGATTTCAAACCCGCCTCGTAATTGACCTAACCTACTAGCTTCTTCTCCAGTGTTAGTGATTTGCCAATATACGTCTGAGCCGGGAGGAGTATCATCTGTAACCATGAACTTAAGTGAATAGTTCCTGCCAAAAACAATTTGCTGGACAGCTCTAGCGAACGGATTGACGCTATTTTTATTACGATACTCAACATCTAAGTTGACACTACCAACGTTCTCCACTTCTTCCCATCTGTGGTGCGCGCAGTGAGGAGGAATAGGGAAGTTAGGCTGACTTGCTTCGTCCAAAATTTCATCATAGGTAGCTGTTGTGGCTGACTTCTTGGTAACAGAATGAAAACTATCTCCGAACACACGACGCCATTTTTTTATAGATTCAGTTCGATCTGTCTCATCAAATGCATCTTCTATCCAAGTTCTATAATCGCCGATCTTTATTTTGAAATTCGTATACTTTTCTTCATTCCAGTGCCGAGTAAACGTTTCTTCGGTTCGTACTGGATTGACTATTTCTGGCATTGAATCGTAAAAGCTTAAATAATCATCCAAGCGGGTAAAAATTGTCTTTAAGGTGGTAGCAATATCTTTGAAGTCATCACTATTAGATTCGTAGTCGTGAACCATATTACAAATCAAAGTGGTTAAAAGTATTGATTTACATGAAAACGTAGTTTTTATGTCACGAAGATACTTGATAAGACGAATACATTTAATGAGGTTGTTGTTACCTACCACTGAATTCTTGTCGGCGACCCATTTCTTGTATGCTTCAGGGTCAGTAAGCTCAAACTCATTGGTGTGTCTATTCGCAATCAAATATTGTGTATGATTGCCGAACACGGTTTCTGTTACTCGTACAATACATGGAACAACATCGATGTGAAAATCACCTGAATAATCAAGATAAACACAACGAGTGTTATAGTGAACCATATCTTTATATATACTTGACCCCTTAAAAGCCTGATGAAGTTTTGTGATGTAGTCTTTAGGCTCCCAATTATCATTTTCGTCCATAAAGAAGACTATATCAGCGTCAAACTCCTTGTTTTTGACAGGCTTGATGATAGTTCTATGTCCATATGACCCCTGTGGAGATGCATTCTTAAAGAGATATTTGAAATCATCATGACCTTTTATGTACGTCTCAACAGAATTCGAACTCGTTTTCATCTTATTGATGCGAGCCTGATTGAGGTTGACAACGTTTGTTAGGAATTCAGTAAATATTTTTTGATGTTTCACGTAGTTTCCTTACTTGATTAAGTAACCAATTTCTAGGTCTTTATTTATATGTAATGACATTGGTGACTGTAGGTACTGTAGTCTCCACAACCTAGCAAGTCATGCTTGGTTTAGGTTGACTACGTCATTCATAAATGACCAAATGCCTTAATATGTTTCATTATTATTGCTCTTTGAATGTGACTAACGATGGCGTACTTGGATTTAAAACTAAGCACCAAGGGTAGTTATTGCTATTTCTGTCAAAATGGTGAATTTTGATTGTTGGCAAATGGTTTTGATTAAAGTCAGCCCCAAGTCTCATTACGAAAGAAGCTTGACCAGTTATTGTTATGTGGATTTCTTTGAGCTGCGGGAACATTTTCATTGTTTCGTTTATATAGCTACGAACTCGAGTTACAATTGCGACTTGAGCTACTTCGGAAAATAAATTCCCAATGTCTTTTTGTTTAACTTCAAGTTTGGATACTGCATCTAAGTTGAGGTCTTTCATGAAATGGTCATGATCGTTATTAAATGAAACCTCTATAGATAGGCCCCATTTAGTTACGTTATTGGCTTCTATACCTTGCTTGAAAAATAGGCCTATATCTTGTGTGATACGCGTTCCACGATCTCTAGCATCTCGCGTATCTACCCATTTATTTTTCTGAGGGCGTTCGTTATCTCTGTTCCAGCAGTAATAATTTACAAGTCTGCGATTCCCAACAAGAAAGCCTAAAACGAAACTCTGAGGAACATGAGCTAACGCACCCATTGCTAGGGGCTTCATAGGCTCATGCCTATTCATTTTTGCAAGCTTGACAGAGCTAAAGTCATCAAACTGTGCACAAGTTCGAGATAACCAATCTGTGATAGGCTCATTTAAGTTTTGATCAAGATAAAGGTCGTCATGCAAACCCGCTTGGTCAATAGTAGTTTCAAATTGATCACACAGTTTTGGAGCATGGCTATTGTTTAGTGATCGTAAATCAATGCTTTTGGAGCGATTACTTTTGGCTGCTTCTCCCCATATACGCTCATAAATTTCGAGACAGATCCCCATAACTAAACTCAACAGACCAATTGCTGCTGCGAAGTTAATAAGTAAGGGCGATACAACGGGTTCGTTACTATTAGTAGAGAGTGATATTCCGTTATATGAAAGAGCTGCCACTATTGATCCTATGCCAATGGTGGCAGCAAGAATCCCCGCGCCTGTTTTAATCAAAAGCCTTGCTGAAGATAGTCTTTTTTGACAAATCACGTAGATAAAATCTAATACCACATTTACGAACTCCACAATTATATCCTTACTAATATTGTGTTCAATAAGTTACATATGGGGATTGGTAGAATCTATTTCAACTCTTGGAGTAACTTATGCTTCGGCTACTAGAGACGTGCTAAATCGTGGTAACCTTCCAAGTCTACAGACATTTTTAAGGGATGAGAAAAAGTAATGCAACCCACGTTACAGAGCCCTGAGAGACTAAGTAGGTGTGGCACGGAATGGGGAAAAATCACTTAGAGTAACAACTCAATTAACTATGATCACCAGCGACTCTCTCCAGCGCTCTCTCATTCTAACGCTATCAGATTTCCTCTCTAACCTACCTCTAAAACTAACAAACCATACGCCCACTTCAATAACACATCTTTCCTTATGCTCTTCCAGCGCTTCACACCCTAACCCCAAAAATTTTCAGGCATATGTCATCAATGTGAATACCCACCATTGAATCCGACAGGAGCCCGTAATGACTACCCCTAATTCTGATTACAAAAAACAACAGCGCTATCAGGAGAATGAAATCCTAGAGCATGCCGCTGAGATACTCGCCACACGCTACGTGCGTGGTGATGCCTTAATTAGCCCAGATGCCACTAAAGAGTATGTACGCTGCAAGCTCGGCAGCTATGAACGTGAAGTGTTTGCTTTACTGCTATTGGATAACCAAAACCGACTGATTGAGTTTAAAGAGCTCTTTCATGGCACCGTCGATGCCGCCAGTGTCTACCCAAGAGAAGTAGTAAAAGCTGTGTTGGAAGTGAATGCCGCGGCGGTGATTATGGCTCACAACCATCCTTCAGGCGACTCTACCCCCTCACAAGCGGATAGACGTATCACCGAAAGACTCAAAGACGCTTTAGCGCTGGTGGATGTGCGTGTGTTGGATCATATCGTGACGGGCGAAACCTGCACCTCATTTGCTGAGCGAGGCTGGTTATGATTGAACAACACTATGGTGATATCAGTATCAATGATGCACTGCTCTCGTCACTAGAAAATCTTCTTATTGGTCATACACTGCCTGAACAGGCTGAAAGACTGGTATTGAACTGCCGTCAAATGAGTTACTACCGCCATCGTCAAGGACTGCACCCTATAGAGATACAGCTCAAACGAGAGTCAATCTCAGAGCCTTGGCTTATCGTGTTCTTTGCGAGCTTTTCTTACCCTAATGACAACAGTACTAGCGTAGAGCCGGAGCTGTACTTTCACCTTACTAATCGTTGGTTCTATCAACCCGATACAGGAACAACGGATTTATCTCATCCAGAAGTGCAAGAGGTGCTCTCTGCTTGGGTGAATGCATTAACTCGCCACCTAACCCGCAACGTCTTTGATAGCGTGCAACTCTCGTTGGTCAGCTCGTTTAACTAACCCCCTACCTACTTTCTGATTTATCCCTAAACAAGGAGGACTGTCGATGTCCCAATTAACCTTTACGTCATTACCCCTACCTGTCTCTAAGAAGCTGTATGCGTTGCTTAATGCGCGTTACTCAGCTCATTTGCTTAACAATGAAACGCTCTCCACCAGCCGTCATGTGGTCTTTAACTTTCGTGATAAAAGTTACAGTGCTGATGCTGGTGGCTTTCACCCTGTCGAAATGTCTATTTGCCAATCTTCAACAGGAGAATGGTGTGTTGAGTACATCACGGACTTTGCTTATATGGGGAACTACTACCCTGAGATTGAGCGGAATTTGGATTTTGACTTTCGCGCTCGTCAATGCTTTGCCAGCTATCATGGCTGGTTTTCAATGAACGATAACCGTGAGGCTATCGAGCTGTATCAATTGTGGGAGAGCAACTTTCTCGCATACGTCGAGATGGAGGCATTCGACGATATTACTCTTACTCCTCAATAACTCATGACTTCCCTTCTCCTACAAACCATCAAACTTATCTCTGCCCTCATCACGTTACTTTCTCTTTCCCCTTTCTTTGGTGCCATTGGAACCCTAACGACCTTAGGCTTTCTGGTGGTACTGCTGATTGGGTTACTAGTAGCAATCTCAGAGCTGAGAGATAAAAACAACCATCGATAATGTTAATCGACTCACGCTTTCGCTAAGCCGATTGATGGCGCTTTAACCGTTGGACATTATGTGTCGAACCCACCTCTATTCTCCCGACATTAAATGTCCGACTCCGGTGTGGAGCGCTATGTATTGAGAGAGTAGTCATGAGCAATAAAACCAGCATTGAAGGCTTATCTGCTTTGCTGCACACGCTGATGCTTATTCCTCAACATCGATGGATCACCGTTAGGGAGTTGCAGCAGCAGTTGGTCCTAATCGATATCCACCGCACCACGCGCAGCATTAAACGCTACCTCGATGAAGTCATTGTGGAGGTGTTTAACGTGGAGTGTGATTCGATGAGCATGCCCCATGTTTACCGAAAAACATCCGAGCAATTACTGAAGCTAAATAAGCAAGAAATGCTCTATTGGCAACTGACCAATAAGTACTTACAGCCGCTTATTCCTGATGCACTGAATTATGGACAGGGTCGGTCCTCGGAGAGAGACAAACCCTTACTGGATAAGGCTTCAGCCATTTCAAAAGAACGACTTTGGCTAAGCAAAGTACACCTCAACCTACCTAATACGAGAAGCTGGAGTAACAAGCAGCAACAAGTCTTAGGGTCAGTCCATGAAGCATTACTTAACAACCGAATGCTGAAAGTCTCTAGCCAAGCTTTGCAGCAAGAGCAAACGCTCATTGAACCACTGGGGCTCTCGGTTCAGTGTGACGCGCTCTTGCTGCTCTTTCGGTTATCCGACCAACATCCAATACACACCGTTGCCTTACCACTTATTGATGAGGCCAGTGTATCGACATTTTCATTTACCTATCCCTCCGACTTCAATGTTGAGCAGTTCATGCTAGATCTCGAAGAAGCAGGCTACCCAGAATTTCACTCACCAATGAGGAGAGCACCATTATGACATTAATCAACACCCTACTCCGATACACCGCTATGAGCGTGCTGTTTATCGGACTGACCGCTTGTGGCGACCAAGAAGAAACTCAAGCAGCAACGGCAGATATTGAAGTATCGATCTCCACCAACTCTCATTGGGGAAGTTTAGTCTTTGACCTACAAGCGATTACCGATAACACCGTCATCACCGACGTTGTAATTAACCGAGGTAATTGTCGTCTTCCAGCTGGTACGGCCTCAGAGCTGTCTAGAAACGTTTCATTGAAGTTCGGTGAAACCTACACGGGATACAGCAACAACTGCACCGTCGATAACGTGAAAGAAATTGAAGTGACGTCAACGGCTGGCACCTTTGTTTACACCTTCTAACTTTCAATTCCCAAATAACACACTCAACCAACTCGTAAGGATCAACTATGAACAAATCATTTCTACTCATCGCAACAGCGTTAGTTTTCTCAACCTCTTCCGCATTTGCTGGTGGAACACTCGGCGGTAACCCCGCCGCAGATTCGGGTGCAGTGAACGTCAGTGTGGGCAAATGCACTCAATACAAAATGGATGTGAAAGCGGCGCAACAGGAAGGCAAGGATGTATCGACTATAACCGCCCCTGCTGGCTGTGAAGCTATCAGAGAAAAGTAATACCAACAGCAATGATAAAATGACAAAGGGGGGCATTTATGCTCCCCTTTCTTTTTTTGGTGCTCCAGCCTACAATCAAAAATCAACCCGTTATGTTACTAAAATAGGATACAACGGATTAACTCACGAATTAAAAGTAGCATTGTTATAAGCAACTACCGACCAAATTGTTTTTAGGGATGTACTAGCCCCCACGTCAAACCTCAAAAGCACTACAGTAGCGAATCGACTTGATAGTTTTGTCATATACACTCACTAACATGTGAAATGAAGACCTTATTGATTCTTTGTAGGCATTGGTGAGATAAGTGCATTGGTTGTCATTGGTATATGAACACCTTGTTGTATATCTGCATTATTACGCTGAGGTTCCAACAAATATGGTTGAGCCAAAGGAGTTAGGGCCTCTATAACATCAAGAACACCAAACTCACGTCGTTCTGAAAGTTGCTGCGCAACTAGCCTATGAAGCGGTGCGGGAAGGTTGACCTCTTTGGGCATATTAGCATCAGCATCAATAAACTGACTCACTATCACCCATGAGTGATAAAACACCTCCATGAATGATGCGTCGTAGGGTAGTGGGCATACCACTAAATTTCGTTGAGAATCGTATGTAATTGAATCACTTCTTCCATGTTGAGCAGGGACAATACCAATACGTAAACCTTCAGCGCCTTCCAAAGCACTTGGATTTATTTTAACTGTCGTTCCTACCCACCGCTGCGAGTCGGTATAACCTAAAAACAAATCGGCTTTCCACAAGCCTTTAATACTGTTTGGTAGCTCACTTCTTAGATTCCGAAACCTAAACGCTTCAGCAATTTTAGATAGATAAAACTTCAGTTTAGGCGGCTGAGATTGAGCGCCAGTTAGTACTCGTGACTCTTCCGTTAAGATGTTATGTGCCGTATCAATGAGAGAAAACGCACCTGTTTTTTCTGCACCAAACAAAATGGACTCAATATTTTCCCCAGGAACTCGACAGTGGTTAGTAAGAGCATCATGAATCTTATCCGTTATTAAAGGGTCTCTTCTTCTAATTGCATCGTGAACAGCGTATTCAAAGCAAATACCAATATCACCGTCACCCTTTCTCCTCAACCTAGGCAGCATCTTTAGTTTTACATTTTGGTAACCTCCGACCTCACTTACCACATCTTGCTTCAGGGAGAAAAGTAAACCGTATAAAATTGGGCGTATTACTGCGATCAGCGCCGAGTAAGGATCCCCCACCAAATTCTGCTGATACTCTTTATTAATTGTTATTTGTGACATTGATGCTTCCATATCTTTCTTTTCGAATAAGTAAACAACGCTTGATAGACGGAAACCTTTCGCTTTGTATTACGTCTATGTTGCTGCCATTGACTATGAAACTCAGATAGTATTAATCTGTTATGTGAATTGTATTGGTCAAATAAAATTGGCCACGGTTTTAGAGTTTTCCTAATACAGTCATTCAGACTCATTGGGTGTCAGCACGCCATTATAATGATGAGATCTAAGTTGGCTGTAAGAACCTGTGATGCAAAGAGTTATATGCTCTAAAACTTCTATAAACTGGCACTGATATCCATTCTGTCTTTAGACTTTTGAAGAATCGCACCATAGGGTGATTTTCCCAACAATTACTTCGCTTAGATAAGCTTTGCCTGGTTTGATAACGCCACCACTGTTGGCGACAAGAACGACTAGTGTAATGAGGGGTACCTTAACATCTCTAATTAGATGGCCAATTTCACCGTACCACTGCACTGCCACCTTACCCGAATACTTCACCTTAATCACAAACCGAAAGTACCGAGCGTTTCGAATTGCGCTTAAACGCTTTGCACCTTATTTATAAACGACCTTAAAGCGCTCTAATACCAACAGCATATCTTCAGTTGGCTTAATGCCGAGTTCGTCGCACTCCAAACTGAAAAACTCCCAATGAGCTTTGCGCCACCAAGTTAGTGACTTGTCGCCTTCTCCTTCCTCTGCCGCAAACTCCGCTGTGATATCGCAGTATTTACATTTACTGACTGAGGTGAGTTCGATGATGCAGATTGGCTTTGCTTCCCAGTTGGTTACGACTTGTAAATGACCAACTTCTGGCATGGGTTCGCCTTTTTGACTATACCAATACTCCAAGCTGCACGAAGCTCGTTTCTCACCGCGCAGTATTAGATCTGCGCATATGTTGGCGTTGTATTCATCTGCACAAAAATAGTCTGCACTAAAAGAAGTATAATTTTTCGCAATTTCGCTAGGTAATGAGTCTAAATATTTATTCAGATACGCCTGACTTCTTTCATTCATGTCATTGAATCTCAATTAAAAATACAACGCCGAGCTATGTAAAAAACAGCGCGACCACCAAACCTAAAACCTATGTCTGACTGAACTGCATAACCAGTCTCTGCAGACTTTCTAAGTTTACAACCAAATCATGAGTTCTCTTAACCGAATGCGAGGAAAGTTCCTTGGTGGTTACAATGGCCTCATTCATACGTACTACATGCTCACTCATGCCTTTCGTTACTTCTACTTGCTCTTCAATAGCCAAAGAAGTACTCGCACTCTGTTCCGCTATAGACGATAGATCGCTAACAATCGCTTCAAATGATGCTTTACTCTTTTGAGAGAGAATAAGATTTTGACTTGACGCCTCCATTCCTTGCTCCATAACCTGGCGAGTTTCCATCACTGCCATGTGTAAGCTGTCAATCTTTAAACGTATGTCACTCACCGAAGAGCTCGTTTTTGTCGACAAGGCCCTAACCTCATCCGCAACCACCGTAAAACCTCTTCCATGCTCTCCCGCTCTCGCTGCTTCAATGGCAGCATTGAGAGCCAGTAAGTTCGTCTGCTCAGATATCTCTTGAATCATACTTAGAATAAGCTCAATGCTCTGAACATCGTTATTTAGCTTATCAAGCAAAGCGCTCGACGAATGAATCTGATGACTCAGGTCCCTAACAGCTTCCACCGCCACATCAATAGTCTGCATGCCTTCCTGTGCGCTGCGGCGTGCATTATCAACAAACTCAACCGATTGTTTTGCGCTTTGGGACACTTCACCTATCGAACTCAACATCTCTTCTGAAGAAACCGCCATGGCGTCTGTCGCCACTTGTTGATCGTGAAGCTCCTTATCTATTGCCTGATTATTCATCAAATCTTCGCTTGCAGACTGCAATATATTCTCTGTGGTATCAGTGGCTCTCGCGGTTGCGGCTCTGAGCTCCGCTTGTTTCATCATAAGTGCAAGCTCGATGCGTGACAGGTCATCGCAGTATCCCGTATAAGGCCTTTCCATTAAAACATTGTCATAGCAGTTTAGAGCTAAGTCATTCAGCGAGTTCATCCGCTTACTTAAAAAGAAAGTAGCAATGATTTGCAAGGACATAAACAGAAGTAGTCCGCCCAAAGCTATCGAGGAAGGGATCATCTCAGAGAGCAGAAAAAGTAACGCAGTACTTTGCAGGCCGAAAAATAGTATCAGTAAGTTTATCCATTTGGTGCGCTTTGGGGTTGAACTGTCATTTGTTAAGTTTTGGTACAGCGACTGCGCCCTAATTATTTGCTCGTCGCTTGGTCGTGTTCTTACCGATTGGTACTCAAACACCTTGCCATCTTTATCCATGATGGGAGTAACAAAGGCAGATACCCAGTAGTGGCCTCTTACCTTACACCGATTTTTGACCAAGCCCATCCAGCTTTGCCCAGATTCGATATAGCTCCACAGCTGCCCAAATGCCGCTTTGGGCATGTCAGCATGACGTATGACATTATGCGGCTTACCGAGCAACTCTTCCTCTTCATAACCAGCCACACGGCAAAAATCTTCATTGCAGTAAGTAATGTGGCTATTCGGTGAAGTGGTCGAAATTAAGTTATCATGCTCTGAGTATTGTACTCGTTCGTCTTCCGTAGACATTGTGTCTAAATCCCATAATTATAGATAGATAAACTGAGCAACTGCTCAATTCTAGAAGCATTCTATATCAACTCTGTCACTTGATATTGACAATTATCAATAACAAATCAGTACTATACAACTCGATGGTTAACCTTACATTACCCACTGTTTACGAGCAGAAGCACTGACACAAAAACGCTGGTTCTCATCCCAAAAAAAATTTGCGGCAATTAAATGACAAGCCGTGTCATCCACTAAGTCAACGTTGTGGTATTGATTAAAAAACGCCATAACAATAACTAGTTATAGCAGTACGACATCTATTTGCTCAATAACTTTACCGACACTAGTTTGATCAAGTAATCCCTCAATTCTTTCCATTTCAGCTAACTGATTGAGTTCATTAGCAGATGAGGATGTCTGCTCTGCAGATGCTGCAGTTGAATGAACAACTTGATCAATTTCGCTGACTCCTTGACTAACTTGAGAAAGACTTTCCAGTTGCATCAACTGCCAACTTACCCGCTCTTTCAACACCCATAAAAGTAAAGTCAGCCTCTCAACCCAAACATCTATACGCAGACTCTCCGAGCGAAAGTACAACCAGTATCAAAAACAGCTCTTGACGCATCCCCATACGTCAGTGCGACTCTCTTCAAGTCTATCGACTTCTCTTCGACTACTAAGATTTACACCTTCTGCTGCTCAACTTTAAACTTCGCCATCAATCCGCTCAATTGCTGATTAACTTCTACTAGTCTGAGTGTTTCCTCTTCAATTTCAACGCCCGATAATTTAAGTGCATTCACAATATCGTTAATTTGGGTGATGTTACGACCAATTTCCTGTGTAACGCTGCTCTGCTCTTCAGCCGATGTTGCTATTTGCATGCTGGCGTCATTAATGTGTGTGACCAAATCTGCAACATGGGAAACATTCGTTTCCAAGGCATTAGCGCTAGAGTCAGCTTCTTGGCAACACACTTTGGTACTTTCCATTGAATCCACCATTAGATGACTGCTGCTTAACAGCTCATTTAACGCCTGCTCAATTTCCTCTGTACTGGATTTTGTTCGTCCCGCGAGATTTCTAACTTCATCCGCCACCACCGCAAATCCCCGTCCTTGCTCACCCGCCCTAGCGGCTTCGATGGCCGCATTCAAGGCAAGCAGATTAGTCTGCTCAGCAATATCACTGATGACCGTTAAAATAGAGTGGATACCTTGTGATTTACCATTCATCTCTTCTACACGTCCGACGGCCACATCAACCTCTCGACGCAATGAATTCATGTTTATTTTGGACTGGTCAATACTCTGAGAAGCGTCACGCCCCAAGTCTTCTGCTTTCTGCGTCAGTTGCGCAGTTGTCGCAGCACTCTGAGCAACCGTTTCCGCGGTGGAGTTCATCTCTTCAATTGCTGCAGCAATTTGCTCGGTTTCGGAAGCATGTTCTGTGAGGCGCAGAGCGCTCTGTTGGGATTGAGTTGCAAGCGTGCCAATGCGGCTTTCAAGCTCCTTGGACAAAGTTTTAACCTCTAGGAACATTGACTGCAACTGTGCGATAAACCCATTGATACCAACGGCTATCCGTCCAAGGTCATCGCTTGAGGTTACTGGGATCCGATTGGTTAAATCGCCATTCCCCTTGGCGAGGCCCTCTATGACATCCCTAAGAGCTAGGACCGGTTGGTATAAGCGATGGAAGAGCAATGACAAAACAATGAGTGCAGACAGGATGCTAATCGCGACACTGAGAGTAAGGTTAGTTTCCAACTCTCCTAACTCTTGGAATGCGATTGCTTCATCAACCCCTACACCTAGGTACCATGTTTTATCCGCTACTTGGAATCTGTGAGAAAAGAACAGCTTCTTTTGACCATCCAGTTCGTAAGACTGAACACCGGAAGGCATTCTGACAGCATTCAGCGCAGTATCCCTGAATCCATTCAGGTCCCTTGCCTTTTCGCCATTTTTTATGACGGGTGAAGATGAAGCAAGTATTGTCGTCTCACTATCCATCATAACAGCAACCGCGCCAGGTATATCACTCACTCTATTGACGATCTGGTTTAGAAAATCCAGAGTCAAGTCAGAAGAAACCGTGCCATTGAATGTTTTTTCAACAAAACTAATCCAGATCACACCATCAGAAGCAACATACGGTTCGGTTACAGAGACCTGTGATTTTCCTTGAGCCAGTTGATACCATTCACGTGTCGTAACATCGCCATTATATTTGTGGTTGGGCCATGTGTCGGCTGTTTGATTCCAGTACGCATCACCATTGTCAAGTGATATCACAACACTGTCTATGTCCATGGCATTAGCGAGTAACTTAGTCTGCTCAATATAGTTTTCAGGAAAAGGCTGAGCCTTATAATGCTTCGCCACTTTATTGATACTGCGTGTCTTCTGTCCGAAATAGCTCTCTGCAGCCATCGCTTGTTGTCGTGTATAGTCAGTAAAATAACGCTCCACATTTTCCACGACGATTTCGCGAGTTTCATTATAGCCAATCCAAGCGCTTACAATAAGGGCCGTTGTTAGCAAACAAGCCATGGCGCTCAGCAGTATCCCTTTAAACCCAAAAAATCCTTTTTTCATAATTCGTTCGTCCTAATCGTACCTAATAAAAAACCGCTAAATAAGTGTTCCTAATTGTGCTACAACCGTGTTGAAAACACATTGAATCAGAGGCTATATGTACGTATCTTACTAACCGCATAACATCGACTTAATCTTGAATGGTAATGTCTGCCCCATGATTAATAACCACTGATCGTTTGGTTTTATACAATTCGCAGGTTCACCCCATTACTTAACTTGACCGAACTATCGCTCAGTTCATAAAGCTCTTTCAGCTCCATCAAAGTAGAGTCAGCCTTTTCACTCACACTTCTATGCGCAGACTCTCCAAGTAAAAGTACGATAAGCATCCCAAACAGCTCTCGACGCCTCCCCTGATTGATATGCTCTTGTATTCTTCTAATTAAATTTGGGTCGCTCACGCTCAATGAGCCTGAATAGCCATAATGAATAAAACGAAACTCCGCAATGACCATGTGTTGCTACCTACCTACTCGCTACTTATACACGCATAATAAACTTCGATATTCCGATAACACTTCAGCAATCGAAGGATAGTCTGACATCAACTCACGCTCAATGGCGCTCACCTCTGATTGAACGACATCAAGCACCGAACTCACTTCTTTATCATGGCGTGTCACTCGCTGTAAGTTGTACCTGAGCTTACGCAAATTGATTCTCAAATGAAGCTCAACCTTGTTGAACTGATGGCTCGCTTTTAACGTGTGGTGGACATCATCCATACAAAACTCGCATACTCCATGCTCAATCTGAAACGGAACCGTTTCTTGTACATCAACCGTTGATTCAAAAGTGCATAACTTACAGGTGTAATTTAACATTTGTATCCTCCCTAACTCTTAAACTAACGCGCGCTTTTCCAACCACACTTCAGGCGAGCAAGGCTTGTAAAGAAAATACCCCTGAAGGTACGGTACACCTACCCTTGTTAATGTCTTAAACATCGCCGATGTCTCAACCCCTTCCGCAACCAGACTGATATTGTGTGACCGACCAAACTCACACAAATGAGTAATTAACTTCATGCATGCATCCAATCGCATCGCCTCATTAATCAGAGCTCTATCAAGTTTGACTTGATAGAGTGGAAGACGAAATAAGCTAGTAACAGCACTCATCCCTGATCCAAAATCGTCTATCGACAACTTAAAACCATGAGTATGGAGCACATTTAGAGTTCTATTTATCGTGGGATTTTCATCAAGCAAATATGACTCTGTCACTTCCAACACAATACGACTAGGAGACACACCAGCTTGCGTTGCAACATCAAATACATCATCCACAAAGCTGTCTTTAAGAAGCTGATGTGCTGAGACATTTACATTGATTAGGGGCCTTTCTGCATGAGTCTCATCAAACGTTGTAAGGTATTGACAAGCATGCGTTAAGACCAACATTCCTAGCGCATGAATATGACCTTGCTTTTCTGCGATAGGGATAAACTCTAAAGGTGAAATATGGCCCAACACAGGATGATTCCAACGAGCTAGCGCCTCAAAACTGATTATATTTCCCGATAAGGCTTCAACAATAGGTTGAAGGGCAATAGTAATCTGATGTAATTCAATAGCTTGCTCTAACGCGTCTTGTATTTCAAAATGCCTGTCGATGTCACGTTGAGAATCATCGGTATAGGTCACTGGCGAGCTGACCAAACGGGTGTATTCTGAAAGATTAAATAGTTGTTCTAGCGGGTTTTCTGGGTTGATAACATCAACAGGTAAAGCCCCTATCCCTACTCGACTGGTTAGGGTTGAACTGCATCCTTTGATCTGGATTTGGCCTTGGAATTCCGATTCTATTTGATTCATTAGCTCTAGCACTAACGCTGCATCCAATTCCTCATCTATTTGAACAACAAATACATCAGCGCTAATACGATAAAGCCCGTATTTCAACGAAAAGACATGATCTAATGTGGATACTAAAGTAGAGGATAGTGCTCCAGATGCATCGTTGCCAACCCTACGTTGAAACTGTTGTAATTGAGTCAAACAACACACAAAAAGCCATCCTTTTTCTTTAAAGCGAGGAAAGCTTTGCAAAAAGTAATGGCGGTTGAATAATCCTGTTTCACTATCATGATTGGCCATATGAGTCAGATACTGATTAAGGAACACCTCATCAGAGACATCCTTGTGAGAGCCAACCATGGCGAATCCACCATTATACTCTGCACGTACCCCCGTTACTTCAATCCAAAGGTAGCGACCTGACAAATTTTTCACACGATAACGCGTTTTTACGCGCGAAATCGTATGATATTTTTGATAGAACTCGACTTCCTTCACTAGTTGAGTTCTATCTTGTGGGTGAACCAATTCCAACCAATCTTCTAATGATGGACTCTCAGAAGGGAGATTAAACTGCTGATAGAAAGTACTGTTGTAGAACTGAACAACATCATCATCGCCCATAAACCACAAACCTTCACTCGCAGTATCTAAAAGACTGAGCAGTAATTGCGGTAAGGTCTGTTTGTCCATTTTTATTTACCTATTCAAGAACCAACTATTCCATATTGCTAGGATGGGCGTCTAGTCAATCTATGTGTTGCTTTAAGCAACTCTTGCAATAAATACCAAATATTCGCTTAATAGCTCCAACTTCTGTTTTACAACTGATAGCTTTCCGCTAGCTTCCACTTCTGTTCATATCGAAGGCGCAACTCTTCCTGCGAGTCTCCTTCATTCTGATAAAATAGGGCACCGTAACTTTCAAGCAGTAGAAAATGATGTTTGAGAATCTCTTGAACGACATCAATTCGCTTGAGTGTTAAGGCTGTGCAACTTTTCCCTTCCAGATCGTCTTCAATATCAAGCACATGAGAGCGGAACATAGTTGTCAAGAAACACCGCTCAAGTACTGCTTGGTTAGAAATGGCCTCGCTGAACTCTCTCTGGATACCACGGTAGTATTCGATGATATGAGACTCGCCACCGTTCCCCTGAAGCCAAGTTATTTTATGCTCTATGGCTTTTAGTGCGGTCAGTTTGACCTCCCTAAACAAAGTGAGGGCCTTATCCTGGGTATACTCCTTCTCGAGTAACCATCCAGATAAAAAACGCGTCTCAAACCGTTCACAGAAGTTAAATAGCGGATCATTCGTTCCGTTACTATTAAATGCCTGTCTCGGGTCAAATTCATACATGTAACCAAAATCGAACAATTTAAGTTGTTGATGATGGTCAACTAACAAATTGCCAGAGCATAAGTCCCACTCGAACAATCCGTTTTGTTCACACATCATCAAAGTCGAAAACAGTTGCTGGAGTATTTCAGTCGTTAGGTTTTGGATTGGCGCACCTTCTATCCATTCAGATAAGATGATCCCTAATCGATAGTCGGCATAAACGGTATTCACAATTCCATCAAGAGACCGACCAGTGCGACACTCTGCTTTTAACTTCTGAAAATCCTGACGCCGCTGAACCTCATTAAGAAAAGAAAATTGACCATCTAAGTTTTGCACCTTTGCACTTTGACGCTTCTTCTTTAGAGTAAAGTCCTTATTGTCAAAACGAACTCTATAGACTTCCGCCGTCAAACCGCTGTCAAAAGCCTCGATAACATAAGGGGAATCAGTTGTCGTTTGTGCTAAATGCTCAGGTTCAATGGGACAGTCAATGACTTTTCCAACAATAAGATTCTGACCACTCTCTTCAAATAACTGTTGCTTTACGTGACGAGCATTCATTTTGTTTTCCTTCATGTCCTAGAGAATTGAAGCCTACCAGGTGGAACTTATCCGTCTTCATCTTTGCGATAGAAAAATGAGGTGTAGGAAACCGGAGTAGGCGACACGCTATCCGATGAGTAGTTTGAGGCCTTCGTGGCTGTCTCTAAACCCTAAACGTTGATAAAAGGCGATAGCGTCAGGGCGAGATTTATCACTGGTCAACTGGACCATAATGCAGTTTGATGCCTTCGCGAGATCCAGCGCATAGTGAATCAGTGTGGTTCCAACTCCCTGCCCTCTTACTATCGCTTTCACTCTGACGCCTTCAATCAAACATCGCCATCCTCCCTTACGGGTCAAATAAGGAATGAACGTCAATTGGCACATTCCGACGATCTCATCATCAAGTTCCGCGACAATCATTTGATTTTGCGCATTGCTCAATATGCTTTGAAACGCTTGCTTATATCGTTCATCTAGAGGTTGGGTAGTATCCTCTCTATCACGACCCAACGGATCGTCAGCGAGCAGATGAACTAAACATCACACTTCATTCACATCCAATGTTCAGGGGCGCCACTCCAAGTCCCTTGACCGTGTGGAGCTGAGTTTTTGATAAATCAATCAGTACATTGCGCATCGATTTCTAGCGTAACCTCGATACATCATACTCAACCTTTATATTGCCACTTGACTCAAAATCCGTTTTTTATAACATTTCGTTCAAATCTCTCTCATACATGCAAACACAAGAATATTTAGTGCTCATATCTATATTAGGGTTCATTACTATAATCAGAAACTCACGAACCTTGTTTGTGCTTGTACCATTGGCAAAAAAAACATTAGCATCATCTTGAATAAACTATCGCTCTCTTAAAAAGCTATTCTGCAACCAACGGATTAATCATAGAAACCAAATGGCCCCAATCGAAGTCTTACGATCAGTATCCATTCACTTACTTTATTTTCATACCAAAACCTCGATACATAACCACTAATTGTCACAGCTACAATCACTTCCTAGTCAACCGAAGTTCACTCACGTTTTATTTTGGCTAAGAGGCTATCATTGAGTGGGAACAACCTAAACTGAATAAGAGTGGTACACCACAATTGTCTAATGACCTAGCTATCACAACTGCTCGCATGGCTAGACGCCTGTTTTCCTTAGCTTTAACTGCACTACAAGGAATTATTGACTCCATTTTTAGATTGGCGAATGTACTATTGGCTTGTCCCCACTATACCTGCATCAGTCAACGAGCTAAGGACGTCAAATCTGGCATAAACTCGATCGAGCTATTGATATGCCACCGAGTGAGACTATCAGGTGTGACAGATACCGAAGAACTTCCTAATCTACTTAAACAAGCAAACAGAGCCTTAGGTATTTCAAAAGCTCAGTATGTTGTTCAAGAGGAGTACGATTTAGCTAGTGTCCGCTTATAAGCTGAATCCAACAGCAAAGCCCCATTTTACTATAACTTCCGGATATGCTTTATTTTGCTCTGCCATGCAAGGGGGATAACGGAGACAGCGTAATTAGAATCTTATGCCAATACCACTTGAAATTATAAGCTGCTCGCTATCGTAAAACTGGATATTCGAGTTGGTTTCCCCATAGCCAGCTAAAGAGATAAACGACACATTGCTCCACCCCATAAACTGATGATATTCGTAGGCAGCGAAGAACATAACTTCACTATCATCACGTATGAGATTATACACCGGATGAACTGTGTCATAGCTTCGCTCAACGTAACCAGCCGTGAGCGCCAGTTGATGACGATCATACCTTTGAATTAGCGATAGATCGCCACCAAAAGAGTGATTGCTATTCGCAGCTCCTGTCGCATCCGAATCGGTATAAGTGAACGATGGGCTCAGAAAGATCACACGGTTAAAATATAGACGAAAACTGCCTTTGACGTATAGGTTATCGGCGTTTCGATCGAGTACATTTGCATCATAGCCTGAATCAAGGCCAGAGCGTTCATTATCTATTTCTTGTGTAGCAATAGCTGTGTCGATGGTAAAACCTGAACCAGCAATATTTGAAACCTTCAGCCTATAAGCATTTCCTTGTTGTTCAGTTACACGGCGTGATGAACCAACCAGAAATGGATCCGCCCAAGTTTCACCAGACATTTTGTTAGGTAAGTAAGAGATATCAATCACGGTGCTATTATCTAACTGAAGCTTGAAGCCGAGTTCTAGAGCCAATGTTCCTACAGCAACATCTTCTTGCGATGTTCCAACATAGATCTGTTTATTCTGTCCTTTACCAAAGGTAAGAGAGACGCTGCCTAACGGGAGAAGCAACAAGTTGCTGTCACTTTTAGCTTTTTGATCGCTATTGCTAATGATGGCGTTGCTATCGGTATTAAAGTTGGATCTTGAAGAAATATAGCCCGAACTAAGTGAGAGCTCACCACTTAAGCCCGCTGAATCTGACAACTTAGCGAAAGTGAGTGGACTAAATAGTATCACCAGCGCGATAACTACCTGATTGTTGAGCATATAATTTCTCCTCGATGACTTTCTTGGTTCTTTTGGTCAAACGGCTCTGGACATCATAAACTTTCACAAGTTTTCAATTTCTTTTGTTTGATAATTGTAGACAGATGTTTAAGACGTAACTATTTATGTATTAGACACTCTAGTTCAAGAACAAACAGGACAAGGAACAAGCAAAAAACGTCAACTGCATACACCTGAAAAATTCAGTGCTGATGTAAAGGCTATACTGTGTCAATTTATTGTTCTAAATAAGGAATTGCGAACTAATTAGCTACATTCAATTAATCGTTGTACTCTTGTGCCGAAATCGAACTACAAAACAAAAAAACCTAATCAATCGTCGTTAACTCACTTCCTGGGTTGCTCAAGAAACCACAAGAAAACAGAGCAAGCATGACAACAGCCAATTCAGCAACCTAGTCATTAACACCACACTGATGGGGAAACAAAGTCCAACATAAACTACATTTTGCAATAGATATCTGCCCACTACCCAAAAAGCCACGACAGAGCTGAGTTCATCTAATATTGCATATAGCGTAAACTTCACCACAGACTTCCATAGACACGTCGTAGAATCATTGAAATATCAGGTGAACCTTATGGCACAAGACATTTATCACAATCTAATACGGATAAAGTCAGCAGTTCGTATATCCCGCTACGCTAAGGAGTGTAATGATCCAGCTTTTTTGGAGAGTTTTTAAGCCACTTTTTGCATTTGTTGGTATTTTTCATTTGGCGTTAAATAATCAATCCCACTATGACTTCGTTTATAGTTGTAAAAACGAATGTAGCTCT
>NZ_SJFM01000043.1:0-25854 GCF_029478545.1 Vibrio sp. 1180_3 | reverse complement strand
GATAATTTTTTGTGTCAAACACTTTTTTAAATTATTTCGTCTTACCGATTTGACCTACTGATTGACTGGCTAGTGGGGCTTGAACCCTTACTGGCTGTGCCGTGTCAGTGAGGCGGCATTATAGGGATAACGAAGATGAGTGCAAGCGGTTTTTAATAAAAACTGATAAAAACAGGTTGTTTGATTAAATATACGTCGAAAGCGCACAAAAGAAGGTTTTTAGCCTTCTCTTAGTTATGATTGAATAGCAATGTTTATATAAAAGCATATGCATCAGCGAACATTCGATCACTTTTGGCTTGTTTATACTGAGTAAACTGTTCTCTTGCCGAGCCTGCCATTTCAAAACGACCTGCGATATAGATATCGTAGTCTTCTAGAGACTCAAAGTCTTCATTAATTGCCTGAAGTACATTACCAACTTTACCGTTCCACACTTCATCTGCGTTTTCAACAACAGGCACAAAATGTATGTTATCAAATTGCTGTGCAATATCCTTTAGTTCATCTTGCGCATACAACTGGCAGCTATCTTTGGCTCCCCAGTATAAATAGATAGGTGTTGTTTTATTTCGACTTATACATTGATCGAGGATTGAACGCACATAGCTAAAGCCTGTCCCTCCTGCAATCAAAAGCAGAGGTCGCTCACTTTCTTTGAGCCATGCCTCACCGTGTGGAGCATCGATACTTACCGTTCCATTGCCATTCAAAACCGCTTTCATCATTTCTACAACTTCAAATGCATAAGCATTGTGCTCTGCTGCACCAATATGCAATTCCAACTCACCATTATGGCGGCAAGGACTACTTGCAATTGAAAATGGACGTTTATCTTTTTCACCCATTTCAACCATCAAATACTGTCCAGCTTTGAAGGCCAAAGCTGTTTCGGGGTTAAGGATTATTTTATACGTATTACAAGCTAATGGTTCAATAGACTGCACTTTACATTGAATGGACATGTTCTTCCTCTTACTTACTCAGCGAAAGTAAGTACTAAATTACTTTTTGCAAAAGCTAGGCAAGGGAATATCCAACCTTGTTGTTGCTCACTATCCGTCAACATTGGTTCAAGGTTGTATTCCACTTCACCTTCTAATTTTTTGCACATACACATAGCGCATGCGCCTATATGACAGCGGTTCGGAAAGCTGATGTTATTATTAAGTGCAGCTTCCAATACTGTTTGTCTGTCTTGAACATCGAAACTATCGCCTTTAGGCAGCAAGATCACGCTGTAGGTCATAAAATACCTAACTCATCCCACAATGAATCAATTTTACCGACAAGTTGCGCATCTTTTTTAATTGGTGTTCCCCACTCCCTTTGAACCTCATCACCTAATTTATTAGTTGCATCTAAAGCCAATTTAGAACATCGGCCTGATTGTGCTTTGAGCTGGATAGTATCGCGCGCAGGATCCATGCGAGTGGTGATAGCCCAGATTACATCATTCCAGTCACTGGCATTAACATCTTCATCACACAGCACAATAAATTTTGCATCAGTGAACCGCTCTAAGAATGACCAAACACCTTGTAATACTGCTATAGATTGTCCTGCGCTTTGCTTCTTCATCGTGATAGTTACAAAGCGATTATCTTGAGGTGCTAACGGCAGGTAGACATCAATAATTTCTGGATGCAGTGTTTTTAACTGTTCTATATGCTCAGAGCAAATACTTGCTGTTTCCAATTCCAATACTTCGGCGGAACTTAACGATTCTACATCCCATTTTATGGTTGCATCGAAGCCCATCTTTGAGCCTAAACCAACAACCGGAGAAGCAAAGTCTAATGAATCAATCGGAGTGTGTTCAATGAACAATGTATCTCGAACTGGCTCCATATGCTCTGTCATCGCTTGTGTTACTGAGCTCCAATCTCGGGCATTCACCGATTCATCACAAACAATAACATATTTGGTATACATAAATTGACGTAGGAATGACCATACTCCCATCATGACCCGTTTCGCATGGCCAGGATATTGTTTCTTCATTGTCACCACAGCCATTCGATACGAACAACCTTCGGGTGGTAAATAGAAGTCAACAATTTCAGGGAATTGCTTTTGGAGTATTGGTACGAAAACCTCATTTAGTGCCACTCCTAACACAGCAGGTTCATCCGGCGGACGCCCCGTGTAAGTACTGTGATAGATTGGATTTTTACGCATCGTAATATGAGTGATGGTAAATACATGATGTTTTTCTACTTCATTATAGTAACCAGTGTGATCACCATAAGGTCCTTCATCAGCAAATTCGTTTGGATCGATGTAGCCTTCCAGCACAATTTCAGCACTGGCAGGCACGTCTAGATCATTGCTAATTGATTTAACGACTTCGGTTTTGCTACCACGGAGCAAGCCTGCAAAAGCGTACTCAGAAAGTGTATCGGGAACGGGGGTTACCGCGCCTAGAATGGTTGCAGGATCTGCACCAAAGGCCACAGAAACTGGGAAATTTTCCCCAGGGTGAGTTTCCATCCAATCTCTTAGATCCAGAGCACCACCTCGGTGAGCAAGCCAGCGCATGATAATTTTATTTTTACCTAGCTTCTGCTGACGATAAATCCCGAGATTTTGTCTCTTCTTATTCGGCCCTTTGGTCACCGTTAAACCCCAAGTAAGGAGCGGTGCAACATCGTCAGCCCAACAACTCATCACTGGAATTTTATCTAGATCAACTTGCTCACCCTGCCAGATCACTTCTTGGCAAAATGCTTTACGCAAACGTTTAGTCGGCATATTAAGCACCTGTTTAAAAACTGGTAGCTTATCAATCGCATCCTTAAAACCTTTCGGTGGCTCCGGCTCTTTGAGATAAGCCAACAATTTACCTACTTCTCGTAGTTCTTGAACCTCTTGACGCCCCATACCAATAGCCACACGCTCTGGCGTACCGAATAGGTTGGTCAGTACGGGAAAATCGTAACCGATAGGATTTTCAAACAACAAAGCAGGACCAGCTGCACGTAAAATACGATCGCTGATCTCCGTCATTTCATAATGAGGGTCGATGGGGTGAGTTATACGCTTCAATTGACCGATTTTTTCTAGGTGGTCAATGAACTCACGTAAATCCTTAAAACTCATAGGCCTACTGCATGGCTGGTTAAACTGCATGCAGTATACCAAAAACAAACGTGAGACGATCCCCAATTTTAATGAGGTTATTGCGAGAGCACCTGCAAAATATTATGACTTTTTACTCGATGATTACTAGATACTAATTCTTTCAGCCAATTTGACTGCCCTTGTTCAACTAATGCACTAGCTACAAGAGTTACATCATCATTGGTCGACATTTTTGCGATCAAAAACTCACGAACTAACGGTGGCATCGGCTCTATTCGGACTAACTCATCAATCGCTTGTATTTTTAAGCTTGGGTTTTCACTGGCTAGTATTATCTGATTGATGGCAAACTCGTTACCAACACTAGCTAGACGAACCAATTCTTGTTCAAGATGGAAGTCAGCCCGCATTAGCCAGAGCAACTTATATATGTCTGGATTTTCGCTCACTTGAGCTAAACGCACCATCACTTGAGAAGATGGCAACCAACTTGTCACCGATTCAGAGGTCAATTGAGCGGCAAGATACAAAAGCGCTTCCGTTGATAAACGGTCTAATTCACGGATCAATAACGCTTCTCGTATACGCACCTGATTGGCACTACCAGATAGCCAGGTTTTTAATATCAAATCTTTCTGCTCTACCTTGATCAAAAAATCGAGAATGGTTTGCTCTTGCTGCTGCTTTTTAATTAGGCGGTTTGCTATAGAGGGAGAATTAAAAGCAGGCGTTGAAAATTCATACCCCTCTTCTTTTTCCACTACTTGATAAGTCGGTACTATTGCTTGTTGAGATTCGACAAAGATAAGCATTTTCGGCGTTAAAGTGAGATTCAACTGCTCTATTTTCTGCAACAAAAGAAAACGCACAGCTTCTTGCTGCGGTAATGCTAATCGCTGTAACGCAAAATTCAGAGAATCAACTTCATCAAGCATCGCATACTGCAGTAATTCCGCGGTTTTATTGCGAATTGATTCTTCTTGTAGCCATTGTTGGGCATTAGCTGACGGCATTTCAATTGCCAACGCTGTGGGCGTCGCCTGCAACAAAACAGCCGAAAGGAGAAGTGACGACAACATTCCTTGTTGCATGTTAACCTCCTTGTAACATTTCATCCATTGTGAAAGGTTACTGAGGATAATGCAAATAAAAACGCCACCTAAGTAGGTGGCGTTCGCAAAGTATAACTTAGCTGTCGTTATTGACGACGCATTGCATCAAAAAACTCATCGTTAGTTTTCGTCATTGCAAGCTTATCAATAAGGAATTCCATCGCATCCGACTCACCCATAGGATGAACGATCTTACGTAGAATCCACATTTTTTGCAGTTCATCGGTCTTAGTTAACAACTCTTCACGACGAGTACCACTGCGGTTGAAATCAATCGCTGGGAAGACACGTTTTTCTGCAATCTTACGGTTAAGGTGCAGTTCCATGTTACCTGTACCTTTGAACTCTTCGTAGATAACTTCATCCATTTTAGAGCCTGTATCCACAAGCGCAGTCGCGATAATGGTTAAACTACCACCCTCTTCGACATTACGAGCGGCACCGAAGAAACGTTTAGGACGATGCAATGCGTTAGCGTCGACACCACCAGTCAGTACCTTACCAGATGAAGGAACAACGGTGTTGTAAGCACGAGCTAAGCGAGTAATTGAGTCAAGCAAGATAACAACGTCTTTCTTATGCTCAACCAGACGCTTCGCTTTTTCAATTACCATTTCAGCAACTTGAACGTGGCGGGAAGCAGGTTCATCAAACGTCGATGCAATCACTTCACCTTTTACCAAACGTTGCATTTCAGTAACTTCTTCAGGGCGTTCATCAATAAGCAGTACCATCAACTCACACTCAGGGTGGTTGTTAGCAATACTTTGTGCGATGTTCTGTAGCAACATGGTTTTACCCGCTTTTGGCGGAGCAACAATCAAACCACGCTGGCCTTTACCGATAGGTGAAGCTAGATCAAGAACACGTGCGGTAATATCTTCTGTCGAACCATTACCACGCTCCATGATCATACGCTCGTTAGCGTGAAGAGG
Organism: Vibrio sp. 1180_3; assembly: GCF_029478545.1. NCBI lineage: Bacteria > Pseudomonadati > Pseudomonadota > Gammaproteobacteria > Vibrionales > Vibrionaceae > Vibrio > Vibrio sp. 1180_3. The sequence goes on along the minus strand of NZ_SJFM01000043.1, from coordinate 20,723 downwards.
TGTTAAGTTCTCGAATAAGATTTTGTTACGTGCGTTATCAGGCTTATCACGGTTAACCGTGTTAACTTTCAGCAAAGCAAAGTAACGCTCACCTTCTTTGGGTGGACGAATTTTACCCGCTACTGAGTCACCAGTGCGTAAGTTGAAACGACGAATTTGGCTTGGTGATACGTAGATATCGTCAGGGCCAGCTAGGTATGAGCTGTCGGCACTGCGAAGAAAACCAAAACCGTCTTGAAGAATTTCCAAGACCCCGTCGCCAAATATGTCTTCACCACTTTTTGCGTGCGCTTTTAGGATGGAGAAGATAATGTCTTGTTTTCTTAGACGCGCTAGGTTTTCGAGGCCTAGGCTCTCACCAAGTTTCACAAGATCAGACACTGGTCTGTTCTTCAATTCTGTTAGATTCATTGTGGTGGATACTTGTTTAGTCAAAATAGGATCTATTTTCTAGTTAAGATGGATTTTGGTCTCAGGATCGACCAAGAAGTGAACACTTGTCTAATTAACGTGCGATAAACTAGCACTAAATACTAGCCTAGTCTAGAGTTTGTTTAATTTCAAAAAACAAAGCCGTACATCAAAAATGTACGGCCTTATGATACCAGTTATAGGTTAGCGTCCAAAAACTCTTTTAACTGAGTTTTTGATAGCGCGCCTACTTTCGTTGCTGCAACACTACCATTTTTAAACAGCAATAGCGTTGGGATGCCACGAATACCAAACTTAGGTGGAGTACCTGCGTTGTGGTCGATATTTAATTTACCGATAGTCAGTTTGCCTTCGTACTCTTCTGCAATTTCATCCAGAATTGGGGCAATCATCTTACAAGGACCACACCATTCTGCCCAAAAATCAACAAGAACTGGGCCTGCAGCTTTGATTACATCGTTCTCAAAACCTTCATCCGTAAGCTGCAAAATCTTATCGCTCATCTTCCACTCCAATGTGTTTTTCTGAACTGGTTGTAAGCTAACCAGTAAATAGATGCTCTATTGGAATGTATTTACTTTCGTATTGCAAGCTTAAGCTGATATTCTATAGCAATGAAAAAGACGCATATCACAGAGCAAAAGTTCGCCGATTTGGGATTAAACCCTCAAGTTGTTGAAGGATTGGAGAAAAAAGGGTTCGATTATTGTACCCCGATCCAAGCCTTGGCGTTGCCGGTACTGCTCACCGGCCAAGACATTGCAGGCCAGGCCCAAACAGGGACTGGTAAAACGCTTGCGTTTCTTACTGCTACTTTTAACCATTTGCTTACCACCCCTGAACATGAGGGACGTAAACCGACTCAGCCTCGTGCCATTATCATGGCTCCTACGCGTGAGTTAGCAATCCAGATTTACAATGATGCAGAACCGCTAATTGCTAGCACTGGTATTAAAGCCGCGTTAGCTTATGGTGGTGAAAGCTATGATAAACAGCTAACTAAGTTACAAGGTGGTGTGGATGTATTGATCGGTACCACTGGCCGTATCATTGATTTCTACAAGCAGCACGTATTTAACTTAAACAACATTCAAGCTGTTGTACTTGATGAAGCCGATCGCATGTTCGACCTTGGTTTTATTAAAGATATTCGTTTCTTGTTCCGCCGTATGCCAGAACCAAAAGATCGTTTGAACATGCTGTTTTCAGCAACCTTGTCATATCGTGTGCAAGAGTTAGCTTTTGAACACATGAACAACCCTGAGCACGTGGTAGTAGAACCTGAGCAAAAAACGGGTCATCGTATTCAAGAAGAGCTTTTCTACCCTTCTAATGAACACAAGATGGCCTTATTACAGACCATTATCGAAGAAGATTGGCCAGAGCGCGCCATTATTTTTGCTAATACCAAATACCGTTGTGATTCAATCTGGGGACACTTAGCTGCAGATGGTCACCGTGTAGGTTTGCTAACGGGTGATGTTCCACAGAAAAAACGTGAAAAAATCCTTGAGCAATTCACAACTGGTGAAGTTGATATACTTGTCGCGACAGATGTCGCCGCTCGTGGTTTGCATATTCCACAAGTAACTCACGTATTTAACTATGATTTACCCGACGATTGCGAAGATTACGTTCACCGCATTGGCCGTACCGGTCGTGCAGGAGCAAGTGGTCATTCCATCAGTTTTGCATGTGAAGAATATGCCATTAACTTAACGGCGATTGAAGAATACACCGGACACGCGATTCCTGTATCCGACTACGATGCTTCAGCTCTCATTGAAGACCTTCCAGCACCAATACGTATGCGTAGTCGTAACCCGCAACAACGTCGTACCAATAATAACGGTCCTCGTTCTGGCAATAATCGCAAGCCGCAAAACCGTCGACCACGTCAACCGCATCAGAATAAGAGTTCTTAGTTCATTTATGAGTAAAGCCGCCTCCTCTCCACTCTATGCTGCCATCGACCTTGGGTCGAACAGTTTTCATATGCTCATTGTGCGTCATATCAATGGTAGTGTGCAGACCATGGCCAAAATAAAGCGTAAGGTTCGCTTAGCTGCTGGGTTAAACGATAACAACCAACTCAGCCATGAAGCCATGCAAAGAGGATGGGACTGCTTAAGCTTATTTGCGGAACGACTACAAGACATACCCGCCAGCAATATTCGTATTGTTGGTACTGCCACACTGCGCACTGCGACTAACGTTGATTTGTTCTTAGCCAAAGCCAATAGCATATTGGGCCATCAAATTAACGTTATCTCTGGTGAAGAAGAAGCTGCCACTATCTACAAAGGGGTAGCTCATACTTCTGGTGGCTTAGGACGTCGCTTAGTGGTCGATATTGGTGGTGCCAGTACCGAACTCATTATTGGTGAAGGTTTTGAAGCCAAAGCCCTAACCAGTCTAAAAATGGGTTGTGTAACTTGGCTTGAACGTCATTTTAAAGATCGACAGCTCAACGTCACCAATTTCAATCAAGCGATTGAAGCTGCCAAGCAAACTCTAGAACCAATTCTTGAGCAATACTCTCAGTTGGGATGGAATGTTTGTGTCGGTGCCAGCGGCACAGTACAAGCACTACAAGAAATTATGTTAGCGCAAGGTATGGATGAGGTAATCACTCATGCCAAGCTCAAACGCTTACAAAAACAAGCAATGTTGGCCGACCATTTAGAAGAGCTAGAGATCGAAGGCTTAACCCTAGAGAGAGCGTTAGTTTTCCCAAGTGGTCTTTCCATTTTGATTGCTATCTTTGAGTTACTCAACATTGAGTCGATGACTTTAGCTGGAGGCGCACTACGCGAAGGCTTAGTTTATGAGATGGTCGACGAATTACGCCAAAACGATATTCGAGCTCGTACGATTAACAGTGTGCAAGCTCGATATCAAATTGATACTGAATACGCCCAGCAAGTTTCTAAACTGACATTATCACTACTGCAACAGTGTGGTGGTGAAGATTGGGTTGCGGAACCACAAGCTGCAATGCTGCTATCAACGGCAGCACAATTACATGAAATCGGCTTAGCAATAGATTTCAAAAAAGGGGGCGAACACAGCGCCTACCTACTACAAAACCTCGATTTACCCGGTTATACGCGGGCACAAAAACACTTTTTAGCTGAAGTAGTACGCCGTTATCGTGAACAGCTTTATTCATTGCCAGAACAACACGCGCTTTCTGCAAACAGTGGTAAACGAGTTTTACGCCTGCTACGCCTCGCGGTATTACTTAGCCATCGCCGAAATAGTCAGTTAGAGCCGACCTTCACGCTTCATGCGCAAGACGATCAGCTCACACTCACTTTGCAAGCAAGTTGGTTAAAAGCCAATCCTCTTACTGCAGCAGAATTAGAAATAGAGGCTAACCGTCAAACCGATATTGGTTGGCCGCTAGCTATCGAAAATAGCTAAAACAATATCAATAAAAAGCCCGAGCACTCACCATACTCGGGCTTTTTATATTTGGAACTATTTATAGAGAAACTTATTGCGCTTTCATACCAACTGCACGAAAACCAGGGTTCACTGCCGTCAGCTTCTTAATTAAATAATTCAGTAACACACCGTACATAGGTACAAATAAACCTAAACTAATCACCAGTTTAAAACCGTAATCAACCAACGCGATTTCAGTCCAATGCTCGGCCATAAATGGATCTGGGCTTTGGTAAAATGCAATAGCAAAAAAGGCGATGGTATCGAGAGCATTGCCAAATAGCGTCGAACAGGTCGGTGCCACCCACCACTGCTTCATTTGGCGTAAGCGGTTAAAGACATGAACATCCATAATTTGTCCAAGCAAGTAAGCCATAAAGCTCGCAATCGCAATCCGCGCGACAAACAGGTTAAATTCCTGTAGGTGAGCCACTCCTTGATATTGACCTTCAAAGAACACCACCGACAAAAAGTACGACACTGCCAATGCCGGTAACATCACTAAGAAGATAATCTTACGAGCTAATGGCGCACCAAAAATACGCACGGTTAAGTCTGTCGCTAGAAAAATAAACGGAAATGTAAATGCGCCCCAAGTGGTATGGAAACCAAACACCGTAAAGGGTAATTGAACAAGGTAGTTGCTTGAAGCAATAATGATCAAATGAAACAGCACCAATAGTGCCAAAGCTTTGCGCTGCTGCGCAGGGGTAAAGTTATTCATACTGTACCTTTTTAGTTTGTTTTGGGGGCGAGGGAACCCAAATTGAAGAAAAATCTTCTGCGAATAAATGGTATGACTGAGCATGAAAACTCAGCGGGCGGCGATTATACATTAATCAATTTACGCTGCAAGTAACTCAAAAAAAGCAAACGTTTAAGCCAATAAACTTTCTTTACGCTATTTTTAGAGTCACTGGTATTTTCCTTTATCGCTTGGGATCAAGCTTTCTCTTGTGAAGATCTGAAAGATCATGCTACTCTTCGCCTCCATTTTTTCTGGCCTAATTTTCCATCAAACTTGATGTGACTGTCGTGGTCAGTGCTATCTTTTATAATGTTGATAGACGTATTATCAACGTTCAATCCAAACCTTAAAGTGGAACAGAACTGATGGGCAAAGGTACTCTTTATATCGTCTCTGCACCGAGTGGCGCAGGCAAATCTAGCTTGATCTCTGCAATGTTGGAAACCAACCCAGCTTATGCAATGAAAGTGTCTGTTTCCCATACTACTCGCGACATGCGTCCTGGCGAACAAGATGGCGTACACTACCACTTTGTTCAAAAAGAGCAGTTTGAAACACTCATTGCCCAGGGTGAATTTTTAGAGCATGCGGAAGTGTTTGGTAACTACTACGGTACTTCTCGTGTTTGGATTGAAAATAACTTAGATAAAGGAATTGATGTGTTCTTGGACATTGACTGGCAAGGTGCCCGTCAAATTCGAGAGCAGATGCCACTTGCAAAAAGCGTATTCATTTTGCCGCCATCAAACGGTGAATTAGAGCGTCGCCTTAACACTCGTGGTCAAGACAGCGAAGCGGTTATTGCAAAACGCATGGCTGAAGCAAAATCTGAAATTTCTCATTATGATGAATACGATTATTTGATCATTAACGATGATTTCGACACTGCCCTGATTGATTTTAAAGCCATCATTCGAGCAGAAAGATTGAAGCAAGACAAGCAAGCTGCTAAATATAACGGCATGCTTAAAGCACTATTGGCTGAATAACCTCAGCCACAAACTGATATAGAGCAGTCTAATTGCTAGAATCTAGTATCGTTAGGCTGTATACTTTCTCGTCATTCAAAAATTTAGTTAACTATTTGGAGTTCTCATGGCACGCGTAACTGTTCAAGACGCTGTTGAAAAAGTTGGCAACCGTTTCGACCTAGTTCTGATTGCGGCTCGCCGCGCACGTCAAATGCAAACTGGCGGTAAAGATTCACTTGTGCCAGAAGAGAACGATAAGACGACAGTTATCGCTCTTCGCGAAATTGAAGAAGGTCTTATCACGAAAGATGTACTTGATGCACGTGAGCGTCAAGAGCAACAAGAGCAAGAAGCAGCAGAATTAGCCGCAGTAAGCAGCATCGCTCACAACCGTTAATTCTGACATTCAAATTCAACAACCTTCCGGGCCTATAATTTGTACCTATTTGATAGCCTTAAAGACGTTGTACAAGAATATCTAACAGAGCCTCAAGTTGAGGCTCTGCGTCAATCTTATGTTGTCGCACGTGAGGCTCATGAAGGGCAGACACGTTCTAGCGGCGAGCCTTATATCATTCACCCTGTTGCTGTTTCTCGTATCTTGGCCGAAATGCGTCTGGATTTAGAAACGCTTCAAGCGGCATTGCTACATGATGTCATTGAAGATTGCGACGTCACCAAAGACGATCTCGAAAATCAATTTGGCCATGCCGTTGCAGAACTGGTGGATGGCGTTTCCAAGCTCGACAAACTTAAATTCCGTGACCGCAAAGAAGCACAAGCAGAGAACTTTCGTAAGATGGTGCTCGCCATGGTGCAAGATATTCGCGTTATTCTTATCAAACTTGCTGACCGCACACATAACATGCGCACGCTGGGCGCTCTGCGACCTGATAAAAAACGTCGTATTGCCCGCGAAACGCTAGAGATTTACGCCCCACTTGCTCATCGTTTGGGCATCCATAATATTAAGACTGAACTCGAAGAGCTTGGCTTTGAAGCACTGTATCCCAATCGCTATCGTGTTCTAAAAGAAGTGGTAAAGTCAGCGCGTGGTAATCGAAAAGAGATGATCCAGCGTATCCATAGTGAAATTGAAGGCCGTCTGCAAGACGTTAACCTGCAAGTTCGCGTGGTTGGCCGTGAAAAAAACCTGTTCTCTATCTACAACAAGATGAAAACCAAAGAGCAGCGCTTTCACACCATCATGGATATCTACGCATTTCGTGTCATCGTTGATAGCGCCGATACATGCTATCGCGTGTTAGGACAAGTACACAGCCTTTACAAGCCTCGTCCAGGTCGTATGAAGGATTATATTGCCGTACCAAAAGCGAATGGCTATCAATCACTTCATACCTCAATGGTTGGCCCTCACGGTGTGCCTGTTGAAGTCCAAATCCGAACGGAAGATATGGATCAAATGGCGGACAAAGGGGTTGCGGCGCATTGGTCTTATAAAGGCAATGGTGACCGTACTGGTACCACTGCGCAAATCAAAGCGCAGCGTTGGATGCAAAGCCTACTTGAGCTTCAACAAAGTGCTGGTAACTCATTTGAATTTATTGAAAACGTAAAATCTGATCTCTTCCCTGATGAGATTTATGTCTTTACTCCAAAAGGTCGCATTGTTGAGCTACCTGTCGGTGCAACCGCCGTTGATTTTGCTTACGCAGTTCATACCGACGTTGGCAATACTTGTGTTGGTACACGTGTAGATCGCAACCCATACCCACTGAGCAAAGCCCTAAAGAATGGCCAAACGATAGAAATCATCAGTGCACCTGGTGCTCGTCCTAACGCCGCTTGGCTCAACTACGTAGTAACCTCTCGTGCTCGTACGAAGATCCGTCAAGTACTCAAAACGATGCGTCGCGAAGAGTCAATCACTCTCGGCCGCCGCTTACTAAACCACGCGTTGGGCGATCTCTCACTGAGTGATATCAATGAGAGCAATATCAAACACGTATTAAGCGAACTGAAAATTGCCTCCGTCGATGATCTCCTTGCTGCCATTGGTTTGGGCGAACTAATGAGCATTGTAATTGCGCGCCGCTTATTGGGCGATGCTGATGAACTAACCGAAGTGCAAAGCAGTGATGGAAAGCCGAGGAAAAAACTACCAATCCGTGGCGCTGAAGGAATTTTGCTGACCTTTGCGAACTGCTGTCACCCTATTCCAGATGATCACATCATTGCTCATGTCTCTCCGGGACGTGGTTTAGTCGTGCACCGTGAAACTTGTCCGAATGTCCGTGGCTACCAACGAGAACCGGACAAATACATGGCAGTGGAATGGTCAAAAGATTACGACCAAGAGTTCATTACCGAGCTTAAAGTGGATATGCAAAACCACCAAGGTGCTTTAGCGGCATTGACCAATGTGATCTCAAAAACGGGATCAAACATTCATGGTCTATCAACAGAAGAGCGTGATGGTCGTTTGTATACGGTAACGGTACTACTGACCACAAAAGATCGCATTCACTTGGCTGGCATTATGAAGAAAATTCGCGTGATGCCTCATGCACTCAAAGTGCGACGTAGAAAGAACTAAAGATCAAAACGTGCCCTTGATGCTGATGCTCAAGGGCATTTTTATTTCCATACAAGCTAAATTTTTTATGAATATCGAACGATACCAACGAATCCAACAAGTATTAAAAGCTCGTCAACCAGACCTCACCCTATGCCTAGAGGAAGTTCACAAACCCAACAATGTGTCAGCGGTTATCCGCACCGCGGATGCAACTGGCTTACATAAAATTCATGCCGTGTGGCCAGACAAAAAAATGCGTACTCTAGCCCATACTTCAGCGGGGGCAAGAAACTGGGTCGAGGTCGATACCCATGACACCATCGGCGATACGGTAAGTGAATTAAAAAACCAAGGCATGCAGGTATTAGTGACGCATTTATCAGATAGCGCTGTGGATTTTAGAGAGATTGATTACACCAAACCGACCGCCATCATTTTAGGCGGCGAAAAAAATGGGATCACTCAACAAGCGTTAGATCTCGCAGACCAAGACATCATCATTCCCATGGTAGGTATGGTGCAATCTCTCAATGTTTCTGTCGCCAGTGCTTTGATTCTGTATGAAGCACAGCGTCAACGCCAAGCGGCAGGCATGTATGACCGAGAAAAGAGTCTCCTACCGGAGCAAACCATTCAACGCATTATTTTTGAACGTGGTCATCCAGTCTTAGCCAAAGTGGCCAAGCGTAAGGGGTTACCCTACCCCGAATTAGACCATGTAGGACAAATTGTGGCGGATGAAGCTTGGTGGCAGGCGATGCAAAGCAAGTAACCTCAACTCACCTTATTTTATCCTGTACAAAAAAACAGTTAGATGATTGAATAACAACAAAATGAACTGTTAACGAGCCACTTTATGTCACAGCTACTTTCTGCAATTCCTTTAACCTCACTCTCTGGAGTGGGGGCAAAAGTGGCTGAGAAGCTCAGTAAAATTGGCTTGAATAACGTTCAAGATCTGCTGTTTCATCTTCCTTTACGCTACGAAGACCGAACTCGTATCTACCCAATAGCCAAACTTCACCCTGGGCTTTGGGCTGCTGTACAGGGTAAAGTGATGACCGTTGATACGGTATTTGGTAAACGTAAAATGCTGACGGTTAAAATCAGCGATGGCAATGGTACGATCACGCTGCGTTTTTTTAATTTCACAGCAGGAATGAAAAATAACTTTTCTGAAGGTAAGTTAGTACACGCTTACGGCGAAATAAAGCGCGGTGGTTTTGGATTAGAAATTGTCCACCCTGATTACAAATTCCATGTCCCACAGCAGCAACCAGATATTGAAGCCAGCTTAACACCGGTTTACCCAACCACCGATGGTCTGCGCCAACTGACACTGCGCACCCTAACAGATCAAGCTCTCGATTTACTCGATAAAGCCGCAGTACAAGAGTTACTGCCTTCCGGTTTATACGATCACCAATTAACGCTAGCCCAAGCGCTGCACATCGTCCATCGCCCACCAACTGACATCAATCTCGAACTGTTTGATGAAGGTAAACACCCGGCACAAATTCGCTTAATCATCGAAGAATTACTTGCGCAGAATCTTTCGATGTTGGCGGTTCGTAGCCAAGGGCAACAAGATATTGCACTGCCACTGACAGAATCTGCAAACCTCAAACAGCAACTACTTAAACAACTGCCTTTTTCGCCAACCAATGCTCAGACACGTGTGGTGCAAGAGATCGAAGCTGACCTTGCCAAACCACACCCGATGATGCGCTTGGTTCAAGGTGATGTTGGTTCCGGTAAAACATTGGTGGCAGCGTTGGCCGCTCTACGCACGATAGAACATGGATATCAGGTTGCGTTAATGGCCCCTACCGAATTACTGGCCGAGCAGCATGCGATCAATTTTGCCAACTGGTTTGAAAATATGGGCATTTCTGTTGGCTGGCTGGCGGGTAAACTAAAAGGAAAAGCCAAAGAAACTGAACTTGCGCGTATTGCTAGCGGCGAGGCAAAAATGGTAGTAGGTACTCACGCACTGTTCCAAGAACATGTGCAATTCCACCATTTGGCTCTGGTGATCATTGATGAACAACATCGCTTTGGTGTCCACCAGCGTTTGGAACTACGAGAAAAAGGAGCCAAACAAGGGGCTTATCCGCATCAGCTAATCATGACGGCCACACCGATTCCACGCACACTGGCCATGACCGCCTATGCTGACTTAGAAACCTCAGTGATTGATGAACTGCCACCGGGGCGAACCCCCATTCAAACGGTCGCCATTCCTGATACCAAACGTGATGACATCGTCGAACGAGTGCGTAACGCCTGCCTCAATGAAGGAAAACAAGCCTATTGGGTTTGTACCTTAATTGATGAATCAGAAGTATTAGAAGCACAAGCTGCGGCAGATACCGCTGAAGAACTGCAACGAACATTGCCCGATGTCAAAATTGGCTTAGTGCATGGCAGAATGAAGCCAGCTGAAAAACAGGCGGTGATGAAAGCGTTCAAAGACAACGAGCTACACTTACTGGTCGCCACCACCGTTATTGAAGTAGGTGTTGATGTACCCAATTCGAGTTTAATGATCATTGAGAACCCAGAACGCTTAGGTTTAGCTCAACTACATCAATTGCGTGGACGCGTTGGACGCGGTTCCGTCGCCAGCCATTGTGTATTGCTTTACCACGCTCCACTCTCTAAAACGGCACAAAAAAGACTCGCGGTATTGCGCGAAAGCAATGATGGTTTTGTGATTGCCCAGCGTGATTTAGAAATCCGTGGCCCGGGTGAATTACTCGGCACCAAGCAAACTGGTTTGGCTGATTTTAAGATTGCCGATTTAATCCGTGATCAGCGCTTAATACCTGAAGTACAGCGTATCGCACGTTATTTACACGACCACTATCCAAGTAACGCCACCGCGATTATTGAACGCTGGCTCGGTGATAAAGACGTTTACGCTAAAGCTTAGTACGTGACTCCTTTGCATATTAATTTGGCCCTCCACCAAAAGCAAACGTTTGCTTTTCACAATAAAGCCTCTATAATTTCGCCAATTTTTTTGGTGAGCGACTCACCACTCCCAGTCCGAGCGGATTCTGACTAACAGCAATCACAGATGACGTATCTGCTCCACTTAGCGCTCCCATTCAGCGGGCTCTAAGCTACTATGCACAATTAGGAAAACACTATGACTACCCAAAACGCTTCGCGTAAGTCTGACTTGGTTTATCAACTCAATGATCGACCGCCACTGCCACAAACGATTTTTGCGGCCCTACAACACTTACTGGCCATGTTTGTTGCCGTTATTACGCCATCATTAATCATCTGCCAAGCTCTCGGTGTGTCGCCAGAACAAACCAACACCATTATTAGCATGTCATTGTTCGCGTCTGGTTTATCCTCTTTCATTCAAATTCGTACCATTGGCCCAATTGGCTCAGGGTTATTGTCAATTCAAGGGACCAGCTTTAATTTTCTTGGTCCGATTATTGGCGCTGGCTTATCACTAAAAGCGGGCGGCGCGGATATATCAACCATGATGGCCGCAATCTTCGGCACCATTTTGGTCGCCTCTTTTGCTGAAATTTTACTATCTCGCGTTTTAGAATACGCACGCCGAGTCATTACGCCCTTGGTCTCTGGCATTGTAGTCACACTGATTGGCCTGACGTTAGTACAAGTTGGTTTGGTCTCAATGGGGGGCGGTTACGCCGCTTTAAGCGACGGAACCTTTGGCAGCCTAGATAAACTGGCGCTAGCTGGAACCGTATTGGGGCTGATTGTGCTACTGAACCGCTCAAGCAACCCTTACATTCGTGTTGCCTCGATCGTGATTGCGATGCTCACCGGTTATGTGATGGCGTACTTCATGGGCATGATAGACACCTCCTCATTAGGTGAAACAGCAACCATTGCACTACCAATACCAATGCAGTTTGGTCTCGGTTTTGATTGGTCGCTATTTATTCCATTAGTACTAATTTTCTTGATCACCGCTCTCGAAGCAATTGGTGATATCACCGCTACATCAGAGGTGTCAGGAGAGCCTGTAAAAGGACCGATCTACATGAAGCGGATTAAAGGCGGCGTCTTAGCCGATGGTCTAAACTCTGCACTGGCAGCGGTATTTAATAGTTTCCCCAATTCAACCTTTAGCCAAAACAACGGCGTGATCATGCTAACTGGCGTAGCAAGCCGCTACGTGGGTTATTTTATCTCAGCAATGTTAGTGCTACTTGGTTTATTCCCAGGTGTTGCCAGCTTTGTGCAGTTGATTCCTGAACCAGTATTAGGCGGTGCGACCATTGTTATGTTTGGCACAATCGCAGCCGCTGGAGTGCGTATTATTTCGCGTGTTGAACTCGACCGCCGCGCCATTTTGATCATGGCACTGTCATTTTCGATGGGCTTAGGTATTGCTCAAAAACCTGAAATCTTACAATTCATGCCTGAATTCATTAAGAGTATTTTCTCATCTGGCGTAGCCGCTGGCGGTATTACCGCTATTTTGCTTAATCTAATTTTGCCAGAAAGATTGCCAGAAGAAGATGGCCTCTTAGAAGAGATGAAATCGAATTAACCAGCCAATACAACAATGGGCTCAGATGAGCCCATTTTTATTACTATCGATTTATCGATCGAATATCACGATAGGATATTGAACGATGTTGCGTTAACTTCATTTAGTTGGGAAGCTGATCTGCGCTTTCAAACCACCTTCACTGCGATTACGAACCGTCACGCTACCATGGTGCTGTCCGACAATACGTTTGACGATCGCAAGCCCCAATCCGGTCCCTTCGCTGCCTCGTGCAGTATCTCCACGCGTAAAAGGTTCAAATACTTTACTCACTTGGCTAGGCTCAATACCGGGACCATTATCTTCAACACATATCCACGCCATTTTATTATCGGCAGTGGTGCCCGTGCTGACTTTTACCCATCCATTTCCATAACGAATCGCATTCACCACCAAGTTACTCACCGCACGCTTAATTGCAATGGGGTTACCGAAAGCGGTCTGCATCGATGAATGCAAAGAGACATCAATCTTTATCTCATATCCCCCTTCAGCAGTTGCGACATCGTTGGCTATCTCATTGAGATCAACCTTCTCAAATGTCTGGATATTGACCGGTTTTAGATAATCCATAAATTGACTGATGATCTCATTGCACTCCTCGGTATCACTGATGATCCCTTCCGCTAGATAGCTGTCTTGAGGTGACATCATCTCCGTCGCAAGACGAATACGCGTCAATGGCGTGCGTAGATCATGGCTTATGCCTGCCATCAGTAATGCTCTATCTTCCTCTAAGGCTTGTATCCCTTGTGACATTTGGTTAAACGCCACTGTGACGGAACGAATTTCCGATGTCCCTTTTACTGGTAATGGCGGTGGATGGTCACCTCGCCCCACCGCCTTAGCCGCTTTTTCTAGTGCAATTAAAGGACGATTTTGTAAACGGATAAACAACCACCCGCCGACAACAATAAAAATCGCCATCAGCAAACTGTTGCGAAATAACGGTGAAAAATCTTCCTTTTGCAACTCAGACAGCGGGATTCGAATCAATGATCCAGGGAACGACTCCACTTTTATCCATAAAATGTAACTCTCTTTGCCGAGCATCATACGTACATCAGTGGGAGAGCCGAGCTCATGAGTCATCTCCTCACTCATCAAATCAATACTAAGCGCCTGTTCATACTCTTGTGCAATTTCACTGCCTTCAGCATGAATGGTTACCCCTAACTGCTCTAACACACGGCGGCGCTGTGGAGCATCCATATCCAGCCCATCAGTATCGCTGGCTGCATCATCGAGCATGAGGTTAATTTCATGCCCGAGAATTTTATTGAACTGCTGCAAACTTGGCATCAAAGCATAATTGAACACCGCATAGTAAGAGTACATTTGGCTAGCAATGAGTAATGAAAAGAAAAGTAGAATCGATTGAGTGAACGAGCTGCGAATACGCATACGAAGACCTTGCTGTGAAAAAAGCTCCTGATGGTAACCATTCAGGAGCTCGTTAAATCTTAAGACTCTTTACCATCTGGGACAAAGACGTAACCAAGTCCCCAAACGGTTTGAATATATCGAGGTTTGCTTGGATCAACTTCAAGCATGCGACGTAAACGGGAAATCTGCACGTCGATAGAACGCTCCATTGCGGAATATTCACGACCGCGCGCCATGTTCATCAGTTTGTCACGAGACATTGGCTCACGCGCATTGGTCACTAAAGTTTTCAATACCGCAAACTCACCGGATGTGAGTGGCATTGGTTCATCACCACGAAACATTTCACGCGTGCCTAAATTTAGGCGGAATTCACCAAATTCAATCACCGACTCTTCAGCGCTCGGAGCTCCCGGTGCTTCAATCACTTGACGACGCAATACCGCTTTAATTCGAGCCAATAGCTCACGTGGATTGAACGGTTTTGGTAAATAATCATCGGCTCCAACTTCTAACCCGACAATGCGATCCACTTCGTCGCCTTTCGCAGTAAGCATTAAAATTGGCAGCATATTGTTGGCATTACGCAAACGGCGACAAATGGATAGCCCATCTTCACCAGGTAACATTAAGTCCAATACCATCAAATGGAAGTTTTCACGAGTTAACAGGCGGTCCATCTGCTCACTGTTTGCCACACTACGAACAAGAAAACCTTGTTCCGATAGGTAACGTTCAAGCAATGAACGCAAGCGTGCATCGTCATCAACCACTAAAATTTTATAGTTTTCTTGCATCTATGATCCCACCTAATTCTTAACTCGAGCCAATATCCAACCGAGTTAGTAAAATGTAACACCGTTCTGACTAAAGTCGCTGAAAGAATTGTTAACGTTTATGTCTTTTTTAGCTAATGTAGCGGACAGTTTCAACCAAGGAACGTCAGGACTATGAAGACAAACCTAATTACGCGTGAAGGCTTTAACCGTCTCAAACAAGAATTGGACTTTTTGTGGCGTGAAGAACGCCCCGAAGTGACCAAAAAAGTGACGTGGGCTGCAAGTCTTGGTGATCGCAGTGAAAATGCGGATCATCCCTTAGTAGCTGAATTAATATACTAATTACTTCAAGTTACTTATTAACATGTATAATTTATTAGTATATGTACTAAAAGATGCATACTAACTTTTGAGTGCTCCCCCATTTCATAGAAGTTTTCTAGTTACCATTATTGACGATTGAAGCTTATAGATATACGCTGCGCCTAATAGTAATTGTGAGATAACTAATGATTGGTATTGATTTGTTTGCTGGCGCTGGTGGAATGTCGTTAGGTGCGAGCAAGGCTGGGATAGATGTTCAAGTTGTAGTGGAATTAGATAAGCATGCTGCCCAAACTTATCTTTTAAACCATAAGCCGAAAGCTGGCTTCTATAATGGAGATATTAAAAACTTTGACAAAATAGAGCTGGTCGACGCCAAAGATGAGCCTATCGTTGTATTTGGCGGTCCCCCTTGTCAAGGTTTTTCTACATCAAATCAAAAAACTCGAAATGTAAATAATAGCAACAACTGGCTCTTTGAAGAATTCCTTCGAGTTATAAGGCTTTATGACCCAGAGTGGGTGGTGTTTGAAAATGTAAAAGGAATTCTGGAAACAGAACAAGGTAAGTTTGCCAAGACAGTAATTGCGTCCTTACAAGCTCTTGGTTACAAGTGTGAAGAAAATATCCTCAATGCTAGAGATTATGGTGTACCTCAAAAAAGAGATAGGTATTTCATTGTTGCTTCTAGAATCGTCCACAACTTCTCTTTTCCTTCGAAAACAACCAATTCCCCGGTTACTGTAGCTGATGCTATTTTGGATCTACCTAAATTGGAGAATGGTGCAAATGTTTGTACAAGACCATACCAAAGTGATCCTGTTTCTTCGTTTAGCAAACTTATGAGGAGAGGAGTTAGTGGAAATCTCTGTACGAATAATCTTGTAACTCGAAACTCGTCGTTAATAGTTGAACGCTACAAGCACATACCCCAAGGCGGAAATTGGGAAAACATTCCAGACCATTTAATGGGTAACTACAAAGATAAGTCTCGATGCCACACTGGAATATACAAACGCTTGAACAGCAACATGCCCTCTGTTGTAATAGGCAACTATAGAAAGAATATGTTAATACACCCTGACCAAGACAGAGGTTTGTCTGTACGTGAAGCTGCTAGAATTCAATCGTTTCCCGATACCTTTCAATTCACTGGCTCGATTGGGTTTCAACAGCAACAAGTAGGTAACGCAGTTCCTCCACTACTTTCTGAGTCAATTTTCAAACAAATTATGAGTAACAATGGCTAATAACTTACAATTCTTAGAATCTCTTCTGCAAAAAGTTGCTGAAAAACGTACAGGTTTTCCTGATCCAAAAAAAAACTACTTTGATGCTTATCAAGAGATAGTCGGAGACTTGAGACGTAATGTTTACGACGCTATTAATGCAGGCCTTTCGGCAAATTCGGGAGAGCAAGGGCTATATACTGATCACGGTAAGGAGCACTTTGACACTGTAGTGCTATATGCTGGACAGATGCTAAACCTTCACCATGATGGTGAACTAGAGCAAATTGCCGATAAGGTTACTAAGAATCAATGGGTTTTAACTCCATATGAGCTATACCTTCTCCTTCTGGGAATTAGACTACATGATGTTGGTAATATTTATGGCCGGGAAAACCACGAGAAGAACATTCTAAAAGTAATCAAAGAGTATGGCGTCCCCCATCTATCAAAGGATCGAATCGAAGCAAAAAAAGTAGCGATTATTGGTGGTGCTCATGGCGGAAAACGCCACTGCGGAAGTAAGGACACTATTGGTCTGATGCAAGAAACAGGGGGAGATGGACATCTAGGAGCGGTTGACTTTAAAAAGATTGCTGCAATTGTTAGGTTTGCCGATGAAGTATGTGAAAACCGCTTTAGAGCGCCTTCTGGCGGAGATGCTGCGATTCCTGAACATAATCTGATATTCCACAAGTTTGCTCGTTCCATAACATCAAGTGTTGTCCAAAATCAAACATTGCGTATTCATTTTACTCTTGACGTGGAAGACTTGGTGAAAACCTACAAATTATCTGCTGAAAACCCTAACATAGTAAAAACGCTACCAGACTTCTTTCTTGAAAGGATTCAAAAAACAGAAATAGAACGAAGGTATTGTTCAAGGTTTTTACCTGACGGTGCTAACGTTAGAGAAGTATCTGTTGATGTCGAAATTGTTAAATTCGATGAATATGATGATATGGAGTCACTAGAGCGCAGACAGTTCACTTTAAAAGAGAGGGACTACCCAGGAAGTAGTGAAGATATTCTTTCAATTGAAGTGAAAGAGTTTATGACAATGGATAACATTAAACAGTTGTCCCAAGTATAAGGACTAGAAATTGCTTAGTTTTGTCAATCCGTTCTCAGTTGAAACACCAGAACAAATGAGTGCTGAAGATATTAATAGTTTATTTGTTCCACAAGCTGAATCATTGTCTTTAGAAAGCAAGGGGCATGTCTTCCTACATGGCCACAGAGGGTGTGGTAAGACTATGATGTTTCGACGTCTTGCGCCTGATTGCCAGACGCTACATCATAATCTTCCTGTAAATCAGCTTCCTTTTTTTGGCGTTTACACATCGATTAAGAAAACTGCTATAGATATTGTAGATTTTAGCTTACTCAAAAACAGTACTTCGAAAATAATTATTGCTGAGCATGTAATGGTTTGTTACTTCCTGTCGAGATTATTTGCCGAAATCAGAAAGCATTGTGTGATCGATTC
Organism: Vibrio sp. 1180_3; assembly: GCF_029478545.1. Lineage (NCBI taxonomy): Bacteria > Pseudomonadati > Pseudomonadota > Gammaproteobacteria > Vibrionales > Vibrionaceae > Vibrio > Vibrio sp. 1180_3. The sequence goes on along the minus strand of NZ_SJFM01000043.1, from coordinate 2,827 downwards.
ACAGGATGAAGTTGAAGATTACATTCGGAAAGAATTTTATTACATACTAGAAGATGCAGGTCTGGAAGATACTATTGATTTATCAAATATTGATGGCCGTTTCTCAAATAATAAACTTGATTTTCTTGTGCATTTTTTTGACAAAAATTATAACCAGTGCATTCGTTTCCTGAATCGTAGCCTTCTCCACGGTTTAGAACAAAATCAAGTACATTTTGAAAGTCCATTATTTAGTTTTTATGAAGCTTTTCTTCCTATCGTAGAAAGTGTTCAGAAATTATCATTCATGCCAGAAGCTCCTGTGTTTTTTCTAATTGATGATGCAGACAACCTGAATATTGAACAAACTAAGATTTTAAATACTTGGGTTTCCTACCGTACAACGGATTTCTTATCGTTTAAGATCTCCACTCAAATGAACTACAAGACATATGATACTCAATCAGGGCGAAGAATTGAAACACCTCATGATTACAAAGAATTAACCTACTCTAAAGTTCAAACTGGTTCAAAAAAAGAGCGCTATTCCGACTGGGTTTATGAAGTTACTAAAAAAAGAATTGAGCTCTTTTCAACGTTAAATCCAAATATAAAAATAGATCCAAGGGAGTTCTTTGCGAAAGATACTATACAAGAAAGTGCCATAGATGAAATAGCAAAGAAGTACAGGACGGGCAATATTAAGGGAGGTAGTTCTCGATTATCGGATAATGCTTATCGATATGCTAGACCAGACTATATTAAATCTCTTGGTGGCATATCAAAAAATAGAAACAAATATAAGTATGCTGGTTTTGATCAACTTGTACATGTATCTTCTGGTGTTATTCGTTATTTTTTAGATGCTGCTTCAAAAATGTATTCTCAAGCTGCACTTGATGCCATTAATAATGAAGTTAACTTCATACCACCTACAATTCAAAATAAAGTTCTTAGAGATGAATCTGATATGTTGTTATTTCATCATGTAGATAAAATAGCAAATGATGATAACAACAACATTGAATTTATAAAGATCAAAAAACTAAGACATTTAATACATAGTATAGGTTCTATTTTTTATGCGGCATTAATTTCCGGACGTTCTGAAAGAAAGTTTTTTTCGTTTGTAATTTCTGATAGTGAAAACATTTCAGAGGAGCTCAATCAGGTTATTCATCTTGGAATTCAAGAAGGTCTACTCTTTGAATCCTATGTTGGAACTAAAGAAGGCTTTGGACGTACTAAGTTGTACGTAATGACTCGCAGACTAGCACCTTATTTTAATTTAGATCCGATGGGTTTCTCCGGATATAAATCATTGCAGAGTCATTTTTTACACCAAGCAATAAACGAGCCAAAATCATTCATTAATAGCCTTAAAAATCAAGGTATTGAATACATAGATAAGAGTAATGATAACTTACATGATGAAATGAACGAACCGGTTCAAGGCTCACTTTTATAAGGAATGAAATTGTGAAGAAAGATATAAATAACAGCACAGATTTATTTCCAAAAAATATCGAATTGTTCATTTGCTCTAATGGTTTTGAAGAGCGCTGGAAAAGAGTTCTGATTAAACTACAAGACAGCGATATAAAAGAAGTTATATTAATTGATAGATTTGGTAAGCTTACTGATGAACTTATTCGTTATGATGAAATTGACACTAGAAAGATGTATATGGTTGATATTTTATGTGAGGAACAAGTAGAACAGTGGAATGGTATTTACAATAATATCGTAAGCAAAATTCAAAGTCTTAAAACTTCGAAAGCTGTTATTGATATTACTTGCATCCCTCAACTTGCTCTTTACTCTATAATCTGTCAGATTCATATGTTGGGTCTTAACGAGAAAGTTATTTTTGCTTACACAGGTGCTTCCGAATATAACATTGATAGTATTTCTTCTTCAGATAGTAGTTATAATAGGATTTCAACAGCACTAGGTTATCCGGGGAAATCTAACCCCTCGTGTAATGAACAGCACTTAATTCTTTTGGTAGGGTTTGATTTTGAGCTTGCGAAAACTTTAATTAGAGATTTGGAGCCGACATCACTGTCCTTAGGAATTGGTACGTCGGCTTATCAGGGAAACTTTGAAGATATTAATGCAGAATATCTGGATCAGATAAAGAGTTTTGCCTCAAAACTGATTTCAGCGGATAAAATATCAACATTTGAGTTCTCCTGTTCAGATTATTTTGATGCAAAAAAATCCATATCTCAAGAAATTGAACTACACAGCGATAAGAATGTTACACTCTGTTCAATGAATACAAAAGTTTCTTCAATCGCTGCGGCCATGACATCGTTAGAGAATGAAACAGTAAAAATTTGTCACATTGAACCAATGTTTAGAAATATTTCTGATTATTCTAAATGTAGCGATACTGTTAGTATATTCAGTTTTTAAGCGCCCTACATCAATGGTTTTTGCAATTCCGATGTAGAATTAATTTGATACCTGATAATTAGTAATTTCTGACTAAATTGATTAATATTAATTAGGGGTTCGGGTATCTCTTTTTTCATTGAGTCGTTATTTCCTGTCGACTCGGAAGTGATATCAATAAATTGAACTTGGCGCAGTTACACAAAGAAGCCTACCGAGACCATTCTATAGCTGTGTCCTTTTTTGCTCATGGAGTAGTGACTACAGGTTGTGTACGATAGGCTCGAAAGCTGAAGAACTTATCGTTTATAGAAATACAGTGTATGCGCCCCATAATCCCACGGGGCGTTTTAATTTCAGTGTGAGACGTTCCAAGGCAGAAGAGAGTTAATATCAGGCTCTGGCTTTGCCAGTTCTTTCATACATTTGACCATGTAATCGTAGAGTA
>NZ_SJFM01000042.1:0-28040 GCF_029478545.1 Vibrio sp. 1180_3 | reverse complement strand
GCTACCGTCCACAGTTCTACTTCCGTACAACTGACGTAACTGGTGATATTTCTCTACCAGAAGGCGTAGAAATGGTAATGCCAGGTGACAACATCCAAATGGTTGTAGAGCTAATCGCTCCAATCGCGATGGATGAAGGTCTACGTTTCGCGATTCGCGAAGGTGGTCGTACAGTTGGTGCTGGTGTTGTTGCTAAAGTTATCGCTTAATTGCTGATTTAGCCGTTTAAATACGAATAGTATTTGACTAACGACTACCAAAAAGGGCATCATTTGATGCCCTTTTTCTGCGCTAAAATTGGTCATTGTCGATTTGTTGGTCGATAAAGCCAGTGCAAAGGATTTAAGATAGAGAAGTCTTTATCTTGATGAGTATGTATAGGTAACCTTTACCTGTGCTATGGATTTGCCCTGCAACAGCGGGGTTGTTGTCGTCTATATTAAGACTTGTAACAGGTTGGTTTATGAAAGCAAACAATGCTGAAACTCCTGATAGCTCAAGTGCAGCAGACACATTTAAGTGGATTGTCACTTTTGCTCTGTTAGCTGCCGCTGTTGTGGGTAATTACCTGTATGGTGAAATGTCTGTAGTGCTCCGTGCTGCAGGTGTGGTTGTGTTAATTATTGCAGCACTCGGTGTTGCAGCAACAACCACAAAAGGAAAAGCTGCGATTGTGTTTGCACGCGAATCTCGTATGGAAGTTCGTAAAGTGGTATGGCCTACACGCCAAGAAACCATGCAAACCACATTTATCGTTTTAGCTGTAAGTATCGTAATGGCTCTAGTACTGTGGGGCATTGACGGCATTATGGTTCGTCTTGTTGCATTGGTAACTGGGGTATAGAGGGTTTAATACATGAGTGAAGCTCCTAAAAAACGCTGGTATGTAGTTCAAGCCTTCTCTGGATTTGAAGGTCGCGTAGCTCAATCGCTTCGTGAGCATATTAAAATGCACGCGATGGAAGAGTTCTTCGGTGAAGTTCTTGTACCAACAGAAGAAGTCGTTGAGATGCGCGCTGGCCAACGCCGTAAGAGTGAGCGCAAGTTCTTTCCAGGTTATGTACTAGTCCAAATGCTGATGAATGATGAATCATGGCACTTAGTACGTAGCGTTCCTCGTGTAATGGGTTTCATCGGTGGAACCTCTGATCGTCCTGCACCAATCACTGATAAAGAAGCTGATGCTATTCTTAATCGTTTAGAGAAAGCAAGTGAAGCGCCTCGTCCTAAGACGATGTTTGAAGCGGGTGAAGTGGTTCGTGTTAACGAAGGTCCATTTGCTGATTTCAACGGAACAGTTGAAGAAGTGGATTACGAGAAGAGCCGCATTAAAGTATCGGTATCGATCTTTGGTCGTGCGACACCAGTAGAACTTGAGTTTGGTCAAGTTGATAAACTTGATTAAAAAAACACCTTTTTAGGGTTGTTTAGGGTGTGAAATGTGATTATAATTTCGCGCCTTTTTACAGGTCTTTATGACAAAACCGGGGAGCTGATCGGTTGATTAGCGTCTGAACCCAAATTTAGGAAATATCATGGCTAAGAAAGTTGAAGCTTATATCAAGTTGCAAGTTGCAGCTGGTATGGCAAACCCAAGTCCACCAGTTGGTCCTGCTCTAGGTCAACACGGTGTTAACATCATGGAATTCTGTAAAGCGTTTAACGCGAAAACAGAATCAATGGAGAAAGGTCTACCTACTCCAGTTGTTATCACAGTATACAGCGATCGTTCTTTCACGTTCGTAACTAAGACTCCACCTGCTGCAGTTCTTCTTAAGAAAGCGGCTGGTCTTAAGTCTGGTTCTGGTCGTCCAAACACTGAAAAAGTGGGTACGATCACTGATGCTCAAATCCAAGAAATCGCAGAAACTAAAGCTGCAGATATGACTGGTGCTGACATTGAAGCGATGAAACGTTCTATTGCGGGTACTGCTCGTTCAATGGGCCTAGTGGTAGAGGGTTAAGATCATGGCAAAACTAACTAAGCGCATGCGCACTATTCGTGAAAAAGTAGACGCAACTAAAGAATACGAAATCAACGAAGCAGTAGCACTTCTTAAAGAACTAGCTACAGCTAAATTCGTTGAGTCTGTAGACGTTGCTGTAAACTTAGGTATCGATGCTCGTAAATCTGACCAAAACGTACGTGGTGCAACTGTACTACCTCACGGTACTGGTCGTGACATCCGCGTTGCAGTGTTCACTCAAGGTGCAAACGCTGAAGCTGCTAAAGAAGCAGGCGCAGATCTAGTGGGTATGGAAGATCTAGCTGAGCTAGTGAAAAAAGGCGAAATGAACTTCGACGTAGTGGTTGCTTCTCCAGATGCAATGCGCGTTGTTGGGCAACTAGGTACTATCCTAGGTCCACGCGGTCTAATGCCAAACCCTAAAGTTGGTACTGTAACTCCTAACGTTGCTGAAGCTGTTAAGAATGCTAAAGCTGGTCAGGTTCGTTACCGTAACGACAAAAACGGCATCATCCACACTACCATTGGTAAAGTGTCTTTCGATGCCAACCAACTACAAGAGAACTTAGAAGCTCTACTAGTTGCGCTTAAGAAAGCAAAACCGTCTTCAGCGAAAGGTACTTTCCTGAAGAAAGTTAGCATCTCTACTACAATGGGTGCTGGCGTTGCTGTTGATCAGAATACTCTGAACACTCAAGCATAATAATACATTTGATTAGGCGCAGAATTTGTGTATAATTCTGCGCCTAATATTTGTGGTTGGGGCTGAACTTTAGTTCTTAGAATTATGACCCAGTCTCCGTCCAAGACCGTAGGCGCTGTTTGTCTTTTTAGATAAATAACTTAATCGTACCTACGTAGATGGTGCCCGAACTGACAGAAAGCAGAATTTATTTTTAATAGATAATCTTTCTTCTGGGACTGCACCGAAATAACTCTCACTGTTGTGATAATAGTGAGTGGTGTAACGACAACCAGGAGTAAATCCAAGATGGCTTTAAACCTTCAAGACAAAAAAGCAATTGTTGCTGAAGTCAACGAAGCTGCCAGTGGTGCACTTTCTGCAGTTGTTGCTGACTCTCGTGGCGTTCAAGTAGGCGCGATGACTTCTCTACGTAAACAAGCTCGTGAAGCGGGTGTTTACATGAGAGTTGTTCGTAATACTCTAGCTCGTCGCGCAGTAGAAGGCACAGACTACGAATGTCTACAAGACGTATTCGTTGGTCCTACTTTGATTGCATTCTCTAACGAGCACCCAGGTGCTGCAGCGCGTCTTTTCAAAGACTTCGCTAAAGAGAACAAGAACTTTGAAATCAAAGCAGCTGCATTTGAAGGCGCAATTACTGACGCTGAACTACTAGCGACACTACCAACTTACGACGAAGCTATTGCACGCCTAATGATGTGCATGAAAGAAGCTTCTGCTGGCAAGCTGGTACGTACTATCGCTGCTATCCGCGATCAAAAAGAAGAAGCTGCGGCTTAAGCCTTGCTTTTTACTGGTTGCAAAATAAACTTATTGTTGACTTAAAAGAGAATTGTTATGTCTATTACTAACGAGCAAATCCTAGACGCAGTTGCAGAAATGTCTGTAATGCAAGTTGTTGAGCTTATCGAAGCTATGGAAGAAAAATTCGGTGTTTCTGCTGCAGCTGCAGTAGTTTCAGGCGGCGCAGCAGCAGCAGCTGTTGAAGAGCAAACTGAATTCGACGTAATCCTAACTGGTGCTGGCGCAAACAAAGTTGCTGTAATCAAAGCAGTACGTGGCGCGACTGGCCTAGGTCTTAAAGAAGCTAAAGGTCTTGTAGACTCAGCTCCTGCAGCGCTAAAAGAAGGCGTTGACAAAGCTGAAGCTGAAGCTCTTAAAGCTCAGCTAGAAGAAGCAGGCGCTTCTGTTGAAATCAAGTAATTATTACTTGATTTCTTAGCCGCAAGGCTAATGGCTGGTGGTTTATTGACCACCGGCCTTTTTGCGCTGTAGGGTATAGGCGAATTTTCCCGCTGTTTAAACGCTTATATCCGTGCAAAAACACACACAACCATTTTTTAGGTTATGTGTTTACTACATTAAACAGCTGTTAGTCACTGTCCCATCACCTTTTATTTAATACTAGGCGGACAGTTTGGGTCACTTATCAGCGAGCTGAGGAACCCCATGGTTTACTCTTATACCGAGAAAAAGCGCATCCGTAAGGACTTTGGTACTCGTCCACAAGTGTTGGACATTCCATACCTGCTATCGATCCAGCTCGATTCGTTCGACAAGTTTATCGAACAGGATCCTGAAGGACAATACGGTCTTGAGGCTGCTTTTCGTTCTGTATTTCCTATTCAGAGCTATAACGGCAATTCTGAGCTGCAATACGTTAGCTATCGTCTTGGTGAGCCAGTTTTTGACGTTAAAGAATGTCAAATTCGTGGTGTAACTTATTCAAAACCACTACGCGTAAAATTACGTCTAGTGATCTTTGATAAAGACGCGCCAGCAGGTACTGTAAAAGATATTAAAGAACAAGAAGTCTACATGGGTGAAATTCCACTCATGACAGACAATGGTACCTTCGTAATTAATGGTACCGAGAGGGTTATCGTATCCCAGCTGCACCGAAGCCCAGGCGTATTCTTCGACAGCGATAAGGGTAAAACTCACTCATCAGGTAAAGTTCTTTATAACGCACGTGTTATTCCTTACCGTGGTTCATGGTTAGATTTTGAGTTCGATCCAAAAGATAACCTGTACGTACGTATCGACCGTCGTCGTAAATTACCTGCATCTATTATTCTTCGTGCACTTGGCAAATCGACAGAAGAGATCTTGGATCTATTCTTCGAGAAAGTGAACTTTGAAGTTAAAGACAAAACACTACTAATGGCGTTGGTTCCTGAACGTCTACGTGGTGAAACTGCGTCTTTTGACATTGAAGCAAATGGTACGGTTTACGTTGAGCAAGGTCGCCGTGTAACGGCTCGCCATATCCGCCAACTAGAAAAAGATGGTGTTGAGTTTATCGATGTACCTGTTGAGTACATCGTCGGCAAAGTTGCTTCTAAAGATTACATCAATGAAGCGACTGGCGAGATTATCGTTGCGGCAAACCAAGAAATTAGCTTGGAAGCATTAGCGAACCTTTCACAAGCGGGCTATAAGCAACTAGAAGTTCTATTTACGAACGATCTAGATCATGGTCCATTTATGTCAGAGACGTTACGTATCGACAGCACTGTTGATCGTATCTCTGCGCTTGTAGAAATCTATCGCATGATGCGCCCTGGCGAGCCACCAACAAAAGAAGCAGCTGAATCGCTGTTTGAAAGCCTATTCTTCTCAGAAGAACGCTATGATCTATCAACGGTAGGTCGTATGAAGTTCAACAGCTCTATTGAGCGTGAAGATGCTGGTGAGCAAGGTACGCTTGACGAGACTGATATCATCGAAGTGATGAAGAAGTTGATCGCAATCCGTAACGGTATTGGCGAAGTGGACGATATCGACCACCTTGGCAACCGTCGTATCCGCTCTGTTGGTGAAATGGCTGAAAACCAATTCCGCGTAGGTCTTGTACGTGTTGAACGTGCAGTTAAAGAGCGCCTAAGCCTTGGCGATCTTGATGCTATCATGCCTCAAGATTTGATCAATGCTAAGCCTATCTCTGCGGCAGTTAAAGAATTCTTCGGTTCTTCACAGCTATCTCAGTTTATGGACCAGAACAACCCGCTTTCAGAAGTAACGCACAAGCGTCGTATTTCTGCATTGGGTCCTGGCGGTCTAACTCGTGAGCGTGCTGGCTTTGAGGTACGTGACGTACACGTAACTCACTACGGTCGTCTATGTCCGATCGAAACGCCAGAAGGTCCGAACATCGGTCTAATTAACTCACTATCTGCATTTGCACGTTGTAATGAGTACGGTTTCCTAGAAACTCCGTACCGTCGTGTTGTTGATGGTGTTGTGACTGATGAAGTTGATTACTTATCAGCTATCCAAGAAGGTCAATTTGTTATCGCGCAGGCAAACGCTATTCTTACAGAAGAAGGTACGTTTGCAGATGAGCTGATCACAGCTCGTCAAAAAGGTGAATCTGGTCTTCACCCTCGTGAACATGTTGACTACATGGACGTTGCTACTAACCAAGTAGTATCTATCGCTGCTTCGCTTATCCCGTTCCTAGAACACGATGATGCGAACCGTGCATTGATGGGTGCGAACATGCAACGTCAAGCGGTTCCAACTTTACGCGCTGAGAAGCCGTTGGTTGGTACTGGTATCGAACGTAACGTAGCAGTTGACTCTGGTGTAACTGCGGTTGCTAAACGTGGCGGTATGGTGCAGTCAGTTGATGCATCTCGTATCGTTGTTAAAGTTAATGAAGATGAACTTGTACCTGGTGAAGCGGGTATCGACATCTACAACCTAACTAAATACACACGTTCGAACCAAAATACATGTATTAACCAACGCCCTACTGTGATGCCAGGTGAACCTGTTGCTCGCGGTGACGTACTTGCTGATGGTCCTTCAACAGACCTTGGTGAGCTAGCGCTTGGCCAAAACATGCGTATCGCATTCATGCCTTGGAATGGTTATAACTTCGAAGACTCGATCTTAGTATCTGAGCGCGTAGTTCAAGAAGACCGTTTCACGACAATTCACATTCAAGAACTATCTTGTGTGGCTCGTGATACTAAGCTGGGTTCTGAAGAGATCACAGCGGATATTCCAAACGTAGGTGAATCTGCTCTGTCTAAACTAGATGAGTCAGGTATCGTTTACATTGGTGCTGAAGTTAAGGGTGGCGACATCCTAGTAGGTAAAGTAACTCCGAAAGGCGAAACTCAACTTACTCCAGAAGAGAAGCTACTACGTGCTATCTTCGGTGAAAAAGCCTCTGATGTTAAAGATACATCACTACGTGTACCAAACTCTGTTTCAGGTACCATCATTGACGTTCAAGTTTTCACTCGCGATGGCGTAGAGAAAGACAAGCGTGCGCTTGAAATTGAACACATGCAGCTAAAAGAAGCGAAGAAAGACCTTACTGAAGAGTTCCAAATCTTTGAAGGTGGTCTACTTGCTCGTGTGAAAGCTGTATTGCTAAACGGTGGTTACTCTGAAGCTAAGCTTGATTCGATCGATCGTAAGAAATGGCTAGAGCAAACGTTAGAAAACGACGAGCTACAATCTCAACTTGAACAGCTTGCTGAGCAATGGGATGAGCTAAAAGCTGACTTCGATAAGAAGTTTGAAGCGAAACGTCGCAAAATCACTCAAGGTGATGATCTAGCGCCTGGCGTTCTGAAGATTGTTAAAGTTTACCTAGCGGTTAAACGTCGTATCCAGCCTGGTGATAAGATGGCAGGTCGTCACGGTAACAAGGGTGTAATCTCTAAGATCAACCCTGTTGAAGACATGCCTTACGATGAAAACGGTCAGCCGGTTGATATCGTACTAAACCCACTGGGTGTACCTTCACGTATGAACATCGGTCAGATCCTAGAAGTACACTTAGGTTTGGCTGCAAAAGGTATCGGTGACAAGATCAACCAAATGGTTAAGGAACAACAAGAGCTGGCTAAGTTCCGTGAGTTCCTACAGAAGGTTTATGATCTCGGTGATACTCGTCAGAAAGTTGATATTGCAACATTGTCTGATGATGAAGTTCGTACGCTAGTTGGCAACCTACGTGGTGGTTTACCAATTGCAACTCCAGTATTTGATGGTGCTTCAGAAGCATCAATCAAGGAACTATTGAGCCTCGGTGATCTACCAACTTCTGGTCAGCTTACCTTGTTTGATGGTCGTACTGGTGATGCGTTTGAGCGTCCTGTAACTGTTGGTTACATGTACATGCTTAAACTGAACCACCTTGTTGACGATAAGATGCACGCTCGTTCAACTGGTTCGTACAGCCTAGTAACTCAGCAACCACTTGGTGGTAAAGCTCAGTTCGGTGGTCAGCGTTTCGGTGAGATGGAAGTATGGGCACTAGAAGCATACGGTGCTGCTTACACGTTACAAGAAATGCTAACCGTTAAGTCAGATGACGTTAACGGTCGTACGAAGATGTATAAAAACATCGTCGATGGTGACCATAGCATGGAACCTGGCATGCCAGAGTCTTTCAACGTATTGCTGAAAGAAATCCGCTCGCTAGGTATCAACATCGAGCTAGAAGACGAAGAGTAATCTTGACGGTAAACCCTCTGGATTATCCTGGTAGAAAGGCGCTCGCCGAGCGCCTTTTAACTCCTTACAGGAGCTGATTGTGAAAGACTTATTAAACTTTCTAAAAGCACAGCATAAGACCGAAGAATTTGATGCAATCAAAATCGGTCTATCTTCACCAGACATGATTCGTTCATGGTCTTTTGGTGAAGTTAAAAAACCTGAAACGATCAACTATCGTACGTTCAAGCCTGAACGTGATGGTCTGTTCTGTGCGCGTATCTTTGGTCCAGTAAAAGACTATGAATGTCTTTGTGGCAAATATAAGCGTTTGAAACACCGTGGTGTGATCTGTGAGAAGTGTGGCGTTGAAGTTACACAAACTAAAGTTCGTCGTGACCGTATGGGCCACATCGAACTTGCATCACCAGTGGCTCACATCTGGTTCCTAAAATCGTTACCATCTCGTATCGGTTTGCTAATGGATATCCCTCTACGTGATATCGAACGTGTTCTTTACTTCGAAATGTATGTAGTAACTGAACCGGGTATGACAGATCTAGAAAAGAGTCAGATGCTTACTGAAGAAGAGTATCTAGACCGTCTAGAAGAGTGGGGCGACGAGTTTACTGCGAAAATGGGTGCAGAAGCGATCAAAGACCTTCTTGGTTCTATGGATCTTGCAGCCGAAGTAGAAATGATGCGTGAAGAGTTAGAAACGACTAACTCAGAAACTAAACGCAAAAAACTGACGAAGCGTCTGAAGCTTGTTGAAGCGTTTATCAGCTCAGGTAATAACCCTGAGTGGATGATTCTTACAGTGCTTCCGGTTCTTCCGCCAGATCTACGTCCTCTAGTACCGCTAGATGGCGGTCGCTTTGCGACATCTGATCTAAACGATCTATACCGTCGTGTGATCAACCGTAACAACCGTTTGAAGCGTCTTCTAGAGCTAGCAGCTCCGGACATCATCGTACGTAACGAAAAACGTATGCTGCAAGAGTCTGTTGATGCGCTACTAGATAACGGTCGTCGTGGTCGTGCGATCACCGGTTCTAACAAGCGTCCTCTGAAATCTCTTGCTGATATGATCAAGGGTAAACAAGGTCGTTTCCGTCAGAACCTACTAGGTAAACGTGTAGACTACTCTGGTCGTTCTGTAATCACAGTAGGTCCAACACTACGTTTGCATCAGTGTGGTCTTCCTAAGAAGATGGCACTTGAGCTATTCAAACCATTTATCTACAGCAAGCTAGAAACTCGTGGCATGGCGACGACAATCAAAGCGGCTAAGAAAATGGTTGAGCGCGAAGAAGCGGTTGTTTGGGATATCCTAGACGAAGTGATCCGTGAACACCCAGTACTATTGAACCGTGCACCAACACTTCACCGTCTTGGTATCCAGGCGTTCGAACCAGTACTTATCGAAGGTAAAGCGATTCAGCTACACCCACTTGTGTGTGCGGCGTATAACGCGGACTTCGATGGTGACCAAATGGCGGTTCACGTGCCTCTAACTTTAGAAGCACAGCTTGAAGCTCGTACCCTGATGATGTCGACAAACAACATTCTGTCACCAGCGTCAGGTGATCCGATCATCGTACCTTCTCAGGACGTTGTATTGGGTCTGTACTACATGACTCGCGAAATGATCAACGCGAAAGGTGAAGGTATGTACCTTGCTGGCCCTAAAGAGGCTGAAAAGGCATACCGTACTAAGACAGCGGCGCTACATGCACGCGTTAAAGTACGTATCACTGAAACTGTTGTTGATGAAGACGGTCACAGCACGACAGAAACTAAGATGGTCGATACGACTGTTGGTCGTGCAATGCTATGGCAAATCGTGCCTAAAGGCCTGCCATACAGCATCGTGAACCAAAAGCTTGGCAAAAAGCAGATCTCTAACCTATTGAATGAAGCTTACCGTAAGCTTGGTTTGAAAGACACAGTCGTATTTGCTGACCAAATCATGTACACCGGTTTTGCTTATGCTGCACTTTCTGGTGTATCAGTTGGTATCGACGATATGGTTGTACCAGCAGCGAAATACACTGAAATTGCTGAAGCAGAAGAAGAAGTACGCGAAATCCAAGAGCAATTCCAATCAGGTCTTGTTACTGCGGGTGAGCGCTACAACAAAGTTATCGATATCTGGGCGTCTACCAACGACCGTGTTGCGAAAGCGATGATGGATAACCTGTCTTCTGAAACAGTAATCAACCGTGATGGTGAAGAAGAGAAACAAGAGTCGTTCAACAGCATCTACATGATGGCTGACTCGGGCGCTCGTGGTTCTGCGGCACAGATTCGTCAGCTAGCGGGTATGCGTGGTCTGATGGCGCGTCCAGATGGTTCGATCATCGAAACGCCGATCACTGCGAACTTTAAAGAAGGTCTGAACGTACTACAGTACTTTATCTCAACGCACGGTGCTCGTAAGGGTCTTGCGGATACAGCACTTAAGACAGCGAACTCAGGTTATCTGACTCGTCGTTTAGTAGACGTAGCACAAGACGTTGTTGTAACTGAACATGACTGTGGCACTCATGAGGGTGTCGACATGATGCCTCACATCGAGGGTGGTGATGTTAAAGTTGCACTAACTGAACTTGCTCTAGGTCGTGTAGTTGCTGAAGATGTACTAAAACCTGGCACAGAAGAAGTTCTGATCCCACGTAATACTCTGATTGATGAGAAGTGGTGTCAGATCATGGAAGAGAACTCAGTTGACAGCATGCGCGTACGCTCAGTTGTTACTTGTGACTCTGACTTCGGTTGTTGTGCTCAGTGTTACGGTCGTGACCTAGCTCGTGGTCACCTAGTGAACCAAGGTGAAGCAGTCGGTGTTATCGCGGCTCAATCTATCGGTGAACCTGGTACACAGCTAACGATGCGTACGTTCCACATCGGTGGTGCAGCATCGACGGCAGCCGCAGAGAACAGCATTCAAGCTAAGAACAACGGTTCTGTTAAGCTTCACAACGCTAAGTTCGTAATTAACAAAGATAAGAAACTGGTTATCACGTCTCGTGCATCAGAATTGACTATCATTGACGAATTTGGTCGTACTAAAGAGAAGCACAAACTGCCTTACGGTTCTATCTTGAGCAAAGGTGATAACGATGCAGTTGAAGCTGGTCAAACAGTGGCTAACTGGGAAGCGCACACATTGCCAATCATCACTGAAGTGGCTGGTCGCATCCAATTCGTTGATATGATCGATGGCGTAACGGTTTCTCGCCAGACAGATGACCTTACTGGTCTATCTTCAAGTGAAGTAACTGAAGCGGCCGCTCGTCCAGCAGCAGGTAAAGATATGCGTCCAGCTATCAAACTTGTGGATGAGAAAGGTAACGATGTAATGATCCCTGGTACTGATATGCCAGCTCAATACTTCCTACCAGGTAAAGCGATCGTTAACATTGAAGATGGCAGTGAAGTAGGCATTGGTGACACACTAGCGCGTATTCCACAGAAATCTAGCGGTAACCGAGATATCACGGGTGGTCTACCTCGCGTAGCTGACTTGTTTGAAGCTCGTAAACCGAAAGAGCCTGCTATTCTTGCTGAACACACAGGTGCTGTGTCATTTGGTAAAGAAACGAAAGGTAAACGTCGTCTAATCATCACTCGTGAGGGTGGCGAAGCTTATGAAGAAATGATTCCTAAGCACCGTCAGCTAAACGTGTTTGAAGGTGAGAAGATCGAACGTGGTGACGTTATCGCCGATGGTCCAGAGACTCCGCACGATATCCTACGTCTACGTGGTATTCATGCAGTAACTTCTTACATCGCCAACGAAGTTCAAGAAGTTTACCGTCTGCAAGGCGTTAAGATTAACGATAAGCACATTGAGACTATCGTTCGTCAAATGCTACGTAAGTGTACGATTACACACGCTGGTGACTCTGAGTTCCTAGTGGGTGAGCAAGTTGAATACTCAAATGTTAAGATTGCAAACCGTAACCTAGAAGCAGACGGCAAACAGCCAGCTCGTTTCGAGCGTGAGCTATTAGGTATTACGAAAGCATCGCTAGCGACTGAATCGTTCATCTCTGCGGCATCGTTCCAAGAGACAACTCGCGTACTAACAGAAGCAGCAGTTTCTGGTAAGCGTGATGATCTTCGTGGTCTGAAAGAAAACGTAATTGTGGGTCGTCTGATTCCTGCAGGTACTGGTTTCGCATACCACCAAGAGCGTCAAGCTAAGCGTGCTGCTCAACTAGAAGGTCCGTCTGCTGAACAAGCAACTGATAATCTAGCAGCATTGCTAAACGCAGGCTTTTCTTCAGAAGAATAAGTAGTCTAACGAGCAATCGTAAAGCGTTATGATAAAGGCACCTTCGGGTGCCTTTTGAGTTTTTGCTAGATAGGTTGAGCCGAGAAAGTAAAAAGGCTTATCCGATTCGAATAAGCCTTGATGCTTGAAAGTGAGGTTGTGATTAAGCTCCAGGAGGAATAGCTAAGCTATCGGCGATTAATTGAATCAAGTAATCTTCTACTTCAAACCTAGCTTCAATAATTTCACCAATTAATGACAGGTCACTGTCGAAGTCATCCAGATCATCCTCATCACTTACTGCTGCATATTTGTCGGTAAAATTAAGTAAAGGTTCTGTCGTGAGAACGATTTTGCCATAGGTCTGATTAATCTCATCTGTCGCTTCAAAGCCAGTGGAGCGCCATTTATCCATCACCATGTCATATATTTTAAAATGACCTTCCGAGATGTAGTCGACCAGCTGTTGGCAAAATAATTGTAATTCTTTAGGGGAGGGAAGTTCTGTTACGTTTGTCTTAGCCGAACAGGGTTGTAGAGCGGCAAGTTTGCAGTATTCTACAATCAGTGTTTGACGAGTATCGAGCCAATGATCAATTAACTCACTGGAACCGCCCCATTGTTCTTGTGTTCGTTTTAATTTTTTTAGCATGACCATGCCCTCATGATCTGGCCACAAAATGTGACCTTTTCCTTTGCGTAGGGTTGTGTCTTTGTAGATACAACTTATTGTCCTTACAAGAATTTATAGAACTAAAATTGCAATGTTACAAATTCTGGTATGAATTTAGATTGCCAGTAAAATGGAACAACTGCAAGGAAAGAGGTATGAACATGTTACAAAAGAGTGATGTAAAATCCGCTTATTGGTGTGTTGTTTCAGGAAGTGAGATCTGGACCATCAATGGTGAGCTTCCATTTGGTTGTGCTGCTGACTACTCGTTACCTCAAGAGAAAGCGATTGAGATAACGCGTTATAACGGTCATCCAGTGATGTGGCTCAATGATGCAGACCTTGATAAAGAAAATGAAATGACCTCATTACGGGAGCTTCTGCACCTAAATCAAGAGCTATTCTTTGCTGTGAGCAAAGCGATTCAGTACGGGCATATGAGCCAAACATTACGCTTTTGCCCGCAATGTGGCGGACGTAATTTTCTCAACCATAATCAACTGGCCATGCAGTGCGGAGAATGCCGTACTCTACATTATCCGCGCATTTTCCCTTGCATCATTGTTGCGGTGCGTAAGCAAGATCAAATACTACTCGCGCAGCACCCAAGGCATAAAAGCGGAATGTATACCGTGATTGCTGGCTTTCTTGAAGTTGGTGAAACATTAGAACAGTGTGTGGCACGTGAAGTGCTCGAAGAAACTGGCATCAAAGTGAAAAACATTCGCTACTTTGGTAGCCAGCCTTGGGCATTCCCTTCTAGCATGATGATGGGATTTGTTGCTGAATATCAGTCTGGTACTATCAAGCCAGATTATACAGAATTGAGTGATGCGTGTTGGTTTGGTGTCGATAAAATGCCACAGGTTGCCCCAGTTGGTACGATTGCTAGAGCTTTAATTGAGCATACTGTTGCAGAAATAAAGGAACGGTACCCTACTGAAAAGTAAAAAAAACCCTCCGATGAAGGAGGGGGTAAGTAAGATGTCGTTATGAGATGCTGAGTACTTAATACCCAGTTTATTATTGTAGTTTTCGCTAGCGAGCAAATTTTTAACATTGTTACATGTTGCTTGCAAATTAAGCATTGATTTAAAAGTTAATAACTTGATCTAGGTTGCAAAGCACACAGCTTTTGCCTGTTATTCGATGTTAGAATAGCGCCCACAAAAAATAATAAGCCTTAAATTGGAAGACGGAATGACTGAATTAAAAAATGACCGCTATTTGCGTGCACTGCTAAAACAACCTGTCGATTGCACACCCGTATGGATGATGCGTCAAGCGGGTCGTTATCTGCCAGAATACCGTGCAACTCGTTCGCAAGCGGGTGACTTTATGTCTTTGTGTAAAAACGCAGAGCTTGCCTCTGAGGTGACATTGCAGCCACTGCGTCGTTTCCCACTGGATGCCGCTATTCTGTTTTCTGATATTCTGACAATCCCAGATGCGATGGGATTGGGCTTGTACTTTGAAGCAGGTGAAGGTCCTAAATTTGAACGCCCAATAACTTGTAAAGCTGATGTGGATAAAATTGGTTTGCCTGACCCTGAAGGTGAACTGCAATATGTGATGAATGCGGTGCGTCAGATCCGTAAAGATCTGCAAGGCGAAGTGCCACTAATTGGTTTTTCTGGTAGCCCATGGACACTAGCCACCTATATGGTTGAAGGCGGTAGCTCGAAAGCGTTTACTAAAATCAAGAAAATGATGTATGCCGAGCCACAAACGCTGCACCTTTTACTCGATAAGCTAGCGGACAGTGTTATTGAGTACCTTAACGCACAAATTAAAGCCGGTGCTCAATCAGTAATGGTTTTTGATACCTGGGGTGGTGTACTTACCCCCCGTGACTACAACCTCTTTTCACTGCAGTACATGCATAAAATCGTCGATGGATTGATTCGTGAAAATGATGGGCGTCGTGTGCCGGTAACTTTATTTACAAAGAATGGCGGCATGTGGTTAGAGCAAATCGCAGCGACTGGCTGTGATGCAGTTGGTCTCGATTGGACAATCAATATCGCTGATGCGAAATCTCGTGTCGGTGATAAAGTTGCTTTACAAGGTAATATGGATCCATCAATGCTTTACGCGCAACCTGAACGAATTCGTCAAGAAGTGGCAACGATTCTAGAAGGTTTTGGTGAGGGGGGGACTGGTCACGTATTCAACCTTGGGCATGGTATTCACCTTGATGTACCACCAGAAAATGCCGGTGTATTTGTTGAAGCCGTGCATGAGTTGTCGAAGCCATATCATAAGTAATTAGCATTAAAGTACCTTATATTGGTAAGGTACTTTTCCTATTCTAATATAGATAGGAATAATCAATGAACTTAACGCTAATGAGGCAAGATGAAGACAAAAGATAGGATCGTGTATGCGGCATTAGAGCTGTTTAACGAACATGGTGAAAGAACCATTACCACTAATCATATCGCAGCTCACATCGAGATTAGCCCCGGTAATTTGTATTACCACTTCCGTAACAAACAAGAAATTGTTCGCGAAATCTTTGCGTTATATTCCGCTGAACTACTTGAACGTTTTACACCGATTCAAGGGCAACGAGAAAGCTTGACCCTGCTTAAGCATTATCTTGATTCGATCTTTACCTTAATGTGGAAATATCGTTTCTTCTATGCCAATTTGCCGGAAATTCTTCAGCGCGATGAAGTGCTACATGAAGAATATATTCAAGTGCAAGAAAAGTTGCAAAGTAACCTGATTGACATTATGCGAGCATTCGTTGACTTAAAACTGCTGGCGGTGGTTGAGGATGAAATGAAGCCGTTAGTCACGACGCTACATATGATTGCTTCGAGTTGGCTTAGTTATCAATCGGCAATGTCTTCTAAAACACACATTACTGAGCAAGTCATTCACCAAGGCATGTTGCAAATGATTGCAGTGGTTAAGCCGAAGGCAACAGAGCAAGGAATAGAACAGCTTCTGTTGTTAGAAGACGGCGTTCGTGCAATGAATGCACAATGAGTGATTAGTTATAACCTTTGAGTATTGTTATTAAGCAATTGAAACTGCTAGTTTCTCGGCTATTCAATTACGAAGGGTTCTCCTTGATATGCACTACGACATCTTTAATGGTGATGCTGATGGCATCATCTCTCTTCTTCAAATCAGGTTTGCTCAGCCACGTACAACAACGTTGATTACTGGTGTCAAACGCGATATTCAATTACTTGAAGGCTTGGATTTTCAAGCGAGAGATAGCCTCACGGTGTTGGATCTTTCTCTCAATAAAAATCGTACCGCTTTACAGCGAGCTCTTGATATGGGGGTGACAGTATTCTATGCCGATCATCACCAAGCCGATGATATTCCTGTTAGCCGCCTGCTTGATGCTCATATTGATTTAGATCCAGATACTTGCACTGCATTGATTGTCGATAAATGGCTCGGTGGGCAATTCCATGAATGGGCAATAACTGCCGCTTATGGTGACAATTTGCTAGCGAAGGCCGATAAGCTAGCTATAAAAGCCGGGCTGAGCATTAATCAAGCAGAGCAGCTCAAGGAATTGGGGACGTTAATCAATTATAACGGCTATGGAAAATCGGTTGATCAGCTTCATTATCATCCAGCAAATTTGTATCAAGCATTATTGGTCTATCCGTCTCCATTTGATGTCATTGCAGACCTCAATTCTCCCTTTTATCATCTGCAACAGGCCTACGAACAAGATATGCAGGCCGCTCAGTCATTAACTCCAATTCATCGCAGTCAATGGCTAAGTGTGTTTGAATTACCTGACGACGCGGCTTCGCATCGAGTCTGTGGTGTATTTGGAAATTGGCTTGCTAACCAAACTCCCGGTTCAGCACATGCCGTTTTAACCCAAAACCAAAATGGCAGTTATACGGTGTCATTACGCGCCCCTTTAGATAATAAACAAGGGGCTGGCGGTTTGTGCAGTGCTTTTGTCACAGGCGGGGGAAGGGAAACTGCTGCTGGAATTAATGCGCTCGATAAATCTCAGTTAGCCGAATTTATTGAAGCAGTGGAAGTGTATTACCGTACATAAAACGGGGGGGTTAGCTTATCGAGTTAGCCAACTTTTCGGGTTTTCTGCTTTACTGTTACGTCGAATTTCAAAATAAAGAGAAGGTTGTGACTGCCCACCTGTATCACCAGCTAAGGCAATTGTTTCTCCGGCAATGACCTTGTCCCCCTCTTTTTTCAGCAGGCTTTGATTAAATCCATACAAGGTCATGTCACCTTTACCATGGTCGAGTAATACAACCAGACCATAGCCACGTAGATATTCGGCAAACACGACAGTTCCAGAATAAACCGCTTTTACTGACTGACCGTAATTGGCGTCGATCACGATCCCTTTCCAATCAATTTGTCCGCTTTGACGAGTACCAAAACTGTGTAAAATTTTCCCTTTCAATGGCCAAGGTAATTTGCCTTTTTGCTTAGCCAAACCATCCATTAATACCGCGTTACGCTTTGCGGCTTTGGCGATTTCTGCTTGTAAGCGGGTTTCATTGCGTTGTAGCTCAGCCAAATAGACTTTGTCACCAGAAATACTTTTTTGAATTTTATTAACGGTTTGGCGTCGTTGAGACTGTGTTTTAGCTAATGTATCACGCTTCTTCGTTTGCTGTTCAAGCAGCGAGGCAATTTGGTCACGTTCAAGCTGTAATTGTCGGTCACTTTCGTTCAACTCGACTTGCGTGCTTTCCAGTTCTTGAATCGTCTTAGTGCGAGCTTTGGCAAGGTGTTGATAATAATGGCTTATTCTATCTTCTTCTACGCCATTGTTGAGTATGTTTGCCGCGGCTGTTGCTCGTTGGGTGGCGTAGTAAGTTTTGATGAGTTGGGCGAGTTTCTCTGTTTGTTGTGCTTTCTGAGTTTCTAGCAGCTTAATTTTTTGTCTAAGTTTATCGATATTAGCATTGGCAGTCGTCAATTGCGTTTTGGTGGCTTTGATTTCATTTTCTAAGCTCGAGATACCTAGCTCTTGAGTTTTCAATGAATTTTGTAGGGTATCAAGCTCTTTTTGTTGCTTAGTGAGTGTTTTCTGCTGACGAGAAATTTCCCCCTTCACGCCGTTTAATTCTTGTTGTGTTGCTGCGTAAATGTGAGTGCTTGAGATACAACCGATCCCTATAACCAGTGTCAGGCTTATTCTTTGCCATAGAGCAGAAGTCTTGATTGGTTGCGGCGTCGGCTTATTTTTCATCAGCTTTTCAAGTTTATATCTACAAATAAGTAAACCAGTATACTCAAAGCGATAGGAGAGTCGAAATCTGAATGTCAAAACTTGCAATCAAATCCGATCTTTAGACGAAAAAAGCCTCGGCGGATATCGTCGAGGCTTAAGTTGATTGCGTTTTTAGCTACAGACCTAGAATGACCCGTTCGCGAACACTCAGTTTGTCAGTTACTTATATAGAACTTCACCTGACATTTCGGCAGGAATTTCCATATCAGTTAAAGCCAGCATTGTTGGAGCTAGGTCAGAAAGTTTACCACCTTCTTTTAGCTCAAGATCTTTGCTACCTACGTAAATAAGTGGTACTGGCAGGTTAGTATGCGCTGTGTGTACACCGCCAGTTTCTGGGTTTACCATCATCTCTGCGTTGCCGTGGTCAGCCGTGATCAGTAGTTGACCATCCACTTCTTTAATGGCTTCAACTACCTTGCCAATGCATTCATCTAATGCTTCACACGCTTTTACTGCTGCATCGTAAACGCCAGTATGGCCAACCATATCGCCATTCGGGTAGTTACAGATGATAGCGTCATATTTACCAGATTTGATCGCAGCAACGAGCTTTTCAGTTAGCTCTGGTGCGCTCATTTCTGGTTGTAGGTCATAAGTTGCAACTTTTGGAGAGGCAACTAGTTGACGCTCTTCACCGGCGAATTCGCTCTCAACACCACCGTTGAAGAAGAAGGTAACGTGCGCGTATTTTTCGGTTTCAGAAATACGAAGCTGCGTTTTACCTGCTTTTGATAGCCATTCACCGTAAGTGTTTTCTAGTGATGCTGGTGGGAAAGCGCAAGCTAGAGGAATATCGGCTGCGTATTGAGTTAGCATCACAAAATCAACGGCTGGGAATTTAGCACGTTCAAAACCGTCAAAATCAGGTACGAATGCACGAGTAATTTCACGAGCACGGTCAGCACGGTAGTTCATAAAGATAACGGCATCGCCATCTTCCATGGCTGCTGATTGTTGATCTTCAGTTTTGATTTCAGTCGCTTTAACGAATTCATCGTTTTCTTCACGAGCGTAAGCGGCTTCAAGACCTGCCACTGCAGAATCAAAAGTGTACTCGGCTTTAGCTTCAACCAACAGGTCGTATGATTTCTGTACACGATCCCAGTTGTTATCACGGTCCATGGCATAGTAGCGGCCGATTAGTGATGCAATGCGACCTTTGCCAAGTTTCGCGAAAAGCTCTTGGAAACGTTGTAATGAACCTTCAGCACTGCGTGGCGGTGTATCACGGCCATCTAAGAAACAGTGTAGGTAGATTTTTTCAGCGCCACGAGCGGCTGCCATTTCAATCGCTGCGTAGATGTGGTCTTCATGAGAGTGAACGCCACCAGGAGACATCAAACCTAATATGTGAACGGCTTTACCTGCTTTGATCGCTTTATCCATCGCTGCGACTAAAGCTTCAGTTTGTTGAAACTCACCATCGGCGATCGATTTAGTGATGCGAGTGAGGTCTTGGTAGACAATGCGACCAGCACCAATGTTGGTGTGACCCACTTCTGAGTTACCCATTTGGCCATCTGGTAGACCTACGTCCATGCCTGAAGCTGAAATAAGTGTATTTGGGTTGTTCGCGATTAAGCTATCCATGACTGGAGTATTCGCGTTGTTGATTGCGTTGTTTGCGTTATCTTCACGGTAACCCCAACCGTCAAGAATTACTAAAGCCATTGGCTTCTTAGCTGACATAGTTATGACCTCGTCAAATTCAAAGTAACTTAAAACAGAAATTAGCGTAATTTTACTACACTTTGAAGTGATTGCAGTAGGTTAAGATCAATGATTCTCCCTATCAATGCCTATAAAGGTAGCCTATCGATCAACATTTTTAAGCCAATAGAACGGGTTACAATGGTTTAATAGACCAGAATTCCCGTACCTAAGACGGCAATTAAAGCGCCACACCAAGCGAAGCGGTTTGGTCTTTGTTTGGTATACAACCATAAAATCGGCAGTAACATGATTGGAGTTGTAGAAGATAGTAGCGCTACCATGCCGACATTTCCTTCGCGTAAGGCATAGAGGATTAAAGTCATTCCTACTGCCATTGCAAGAAAACCGTTAATGGCCGTGATAGTAAATATGCGCAGGTTAATGGCTTGGGTTGCTCGCGCCAATTTAGCCCCGGTAAATAGAAATAAACAGTGGGCTGTAAATGCGGTTATCATCCTGATTGCAGAGGCGGAAACAGGGTCAATGTCGGTTTGCATCACTGGCTTGGCAATGATGCCGCCTAAAGCTTGGCACAACGCGGCGATAAGACCAAGGCTGATGCCAATCCAAATGCGGCCGTTAATGGCTTCTAATGCGTTATGATTTTGTCCACGACGACCAAAAAATATGGCGGTGAGTATGCCAGAAAAGACCAAGGAAGCACCGAGTAATTCAGCATTACTCATACTTTCGCTGAATAAAAAATAGCCGAGAATAGCAGAAAATACCGCATGACAAGAAAATAGCAGCCCCGCTTGTCTAGGACCCATACGATTTAAGCAGGCGAATAATGCTGTGTCGCCAATGAAAATCCCAATTAATCCAGAAAGCATCATTGGAGTGATCATATCGCCATTGACTGTTGCCCAGCCCCCCGTTGCGAATGCCATGCTGATTAAGATTACCGAGGTGCAGCCCATTCGCCAGCGACTATAAGCAAAGGTACCTAAATGTTTGGCTGGTATTACCGACATGAGACTGGCAATAGCCCAAAGAAATGCAGCAGCAAGAGCGAGCCACTCGTAACCCATGATGACATCCTTGTGGGGGTTAAGGGGCTCTCAATATGCCTTAATGAGTGGAGAAAACAAAGATAATTTGTTGGCTGCCTCTAACGCTCCATTTCATGAGGCAGCCCGGTGGCGATTACACTTTAAAGCGGCTGATCTCGTGGCGCATAGCTTCGGTTGAGCGGTGCATATCACTGGTACTTTGACTGCTTTGTTGAGTCTGACTGGCGAGATCATCAGACGCATCTTTAATACCTTGAGTATTACGGCTGATGTCTTCACTAACCGCGCGTTGCTCTTCAGCTGCGCTGGCGATTTGTAGTGCCATATCATTAATTTCAGTAATTGCTTGAGTGATTCTAACCAAGCTATCGTGTGCTTGTTCTGCGTATTCGACACTGTTATCGGCCAGTTTAGTACTGGCTTCCATGTTTTCTACCGCATGTTGAGTGTTACTTTGCAGTGTCTCAATCATGGTGCGGATCTCTTCGGTTGAACCATGCGTGCGTTGACTAAGTACCCGTACTTCATCGGCAACGACTGCGAACCCGCGTCCTTGCTCACCAGCACGTGCCGCTTCAATCGCTGCGTTTAAGGCCAATAGGTTGGTTTGCTCAGCAATACCTTGGATGGTGGAAAGGATTTGGTTAATGCTTTGTGCATTGCTTTCCAGTTCGCGGATCACTTTGGCAGCACTATCGACTTGATTAGCCAAACTCGTAATTGAGTCTCTGTTCTTTTTAATTACCGCTTGCCCATCATCACAAGCGCTTGCGGATGCTTGAGATGCGCTGGCCGTTAATTCAGCATGGCTTGCGACTTCAGCCGCTGTGGCGGACATTTCATGGATAGCGGTCGCGATTTGGTTAACATCATTTTGTTGATGTTCTACACGCAGAGATGCTTGAGTGGAAAGATCATTCGCATTTTGTGCTTGTGTCGAAAGCTGGTGGCTATGCTCAACAATGCCCTTTAACATTCCCTGCATTTGACTCAAGAAGAGGTTTACTTTTTCTGCCAACTCTCCTATTTCATCCATACGACGAATGTCTATTCTCTGAGTTAAGTCGCCTTCACCTTGAGCAAGTTGCGCTAATGCCCCCGAAAGCTCTTGAAGAGGTTTCAGCAGGCGAGTTACGACCCAGGTGCTGATACTGGCGATGACGATATAAAGAATCAAAGAGGCGATTGCGGTAAAGGTTATCTGTTCTGATACCGACGCATAAGCGAGAGATTTATCAACCACAATCCCTAGTGACCAATCGGTATTTGGGATACGTGACACGTAGACCAGTTTATCGCCTTGCTGTGGCCAACTAATGGTTGCCACTTGGTTTCCTTGAACCAGTGTCGCCATTTTTTGCGAGCTCAGTTGGCCGTTTAAATCGGTAAGTGGTTTCTGGCTTAGAGCTTCATCTTTGTAAGCGACAATATTATTTTTACCATCGACCAGAAAAGCAAAGCCTTGGTTATCGAGTTTTACGCTTAATACTTCTTTGATGATGTTGGTGACGGTCAAATCAGCAGCAAGTACCCCTTGCTTTTGACCATGGAAGGCTTTAGCAAAGCTCACGACGATACTGCCATCAAAGTCTTGGTAGGGTTCAGTAATGATAAGCCCTTGCTGGGACATGGCATCTTTATACCAAGGACGAGTTCTTGGGTCGTAATCGGCTGGCCAGTCTTCGGTTTTGTCACCATAGGCGATGGAACCATCACTGAACCCGGCATAAACCGAAAGAAAATCACCGCCTTTTTTAGTCACCAGAAGTTCTTTATCAGCATTATCACTGTTTGCAAGCGAAGTCTCATTGGCGAGCATCATATCACTACGAATACCTAGCCAATCACTGATGTAGCGGCTGGTGGCAATACTGACATTCTCCATTTCACTATTAATTGCGTGAGTAGTTTCTTGCTGGAGTTGGTTAACTGAAATAAAGGCTTGTACACCACTAACAATGGCAATAATGATCGCAATAGCGACCTGAATTTTAAATTTGATGGTGTGTCTCATGAGTGATGTCCTTTGAGCGATATGATCAAGGTATCGTCAATATCGCAAATCATAAGTTTGGTTAATTTGCTGTAGTTTTATTAATTGCCAGTTGAATGGTTATACATATTAGCAATTTGACAGAAATATAAATAAGTCATTTGGAAAAATCCTACAATATTATACGGTAGATTAATCTGATCTTGCTCGATTATTCGTCAGCAGATTGTGATTGGTAATACTCGATATGGTTGGAAATTTCGATTGCGTGACCTGCGTTCCATTGTGCAAACCACGCATTTAGATGGTTAGGTTAGTAACAGAGCTGCAGTGTAGACAATACATAGCCCTACGATGCCAATAATGACCCCCGTTTTCGCCATGTCTTTACTTTCAATCAAGCCTGTAGAGTAAGCTAATGAATTGGGTGGGGTTGATACAGGCAGGATCATACCGAGTGACGCTGAAAAGGCGACCACAACTAACAGGCCTTGTATACCGCCGATACTTGCAAGGCTTTCCATCGATACTGCAATTGCCGCTGCAATGGGCATTAATAAGTTCGCGGTTGCAGTATTCGACATAAAATTCGCCATTATCCAACACACTAATGATAGCGTGATAACCACAGAAACGGGCGATAGTGCGCTATAGTCAATTGCGTGAGCTAACGCTGAAGCGAGCCCTGTTTTATCCAAGCCAATACCAATAGCGATACCACCGGCGACTAACCATAAAACGTCCCAATTGATCTGTTTTAATTCCTCCTTTCCCATAATGCCGGTGAGTGTGAAAACTGCCAAAGGAATGATAGAGACAACATACGTATTCATACCATGCAGTGAGGTTGTCATCCAAAGGACAATGGTGGCAGCGAATGTTATATAAACTACGATCGCTTGCCAGCTTTTTTGGAATTTACCATTCAGTTTTAAGATCATCTGTTTTTCAGAAGAAGGGAAGAGTTTCTGCAGTAAGAACCACGCTAAAGTCAGTTGAATCATCACAAAGGGAAGGCCCATCATCATCCAAGAAAGGAAGTCGATGCTGTTTTCGCCAGTGAGATATTGCAAAGCAATAGCATTGGGTGGTGTACCTATTGGTGTTGCAATGCCACCGGTATTAGCTGCAATAGGGATACACAATACCAAGGCTTTAATTCCCAAATCACCTTTAGGAGCCGAGGCCACAATAGGCCCTAGTAATGCTAGCATCATGACTGTGGTGGCGGTGTTAGACATGAACATTGAGAACACAGCAGTAATTAGCATTAACCCTAACATAATGAACCGAGGTTGATTGCCAAAAGGTTTGAGTAACACGCGCGCTAAGTTGCTATCAAGATCATATTTGGAGGCGGCAATCGCCAGAGCGAAACCACCCATAAATAAAATAATAATTGGCGATGAGAAAGCACTGAAAATATCGGTGTATTTCATCAGTTCACCTAAATCATGCCCTGCTGGTGGTGCACGAAATAGATGTAGTCCTTTGTCGGATATCATGATCAATTCAAGAGCGATGATCAAAATTGATGTCGCAAAGACGGGGACAGGTTCAAGTACCCATAGCAAGGCTGCTAGTAAAAAAATCGCCAATAGCCTGTGCTGAATTAAAGTGAGGTCATCAATAGGAATTGAATCGATAGGCATAAATAATACGCCAAGCGGTAGCAAAAAGCAGATTGCTAGCTTTATCAGTATTCCCGGATTGATATTTGGCATGCTCACGTCACCTTACTTTGTTTACTTGAGGTGACTATCGTAAATGATATGTGAATTAGGGTCTTAGATACGGATTGAAGTTTTGGATTTTATGTTTGGAATGTGTGATTGATTTGTTTTCAGTCAATAAATTTGAGAGAAAATGAGCTCATATGCCAAGCAATGAGCTCATTGTTTGATGTTAGTTTTGATGTGCGTACGGAGTACCCATAACTGTTGGTTCGCCGTGTTGCATTGAATCATCAAAGCGTACTTTATCTTTAGCGAACAAGTTGATCACGGTAGAGCCTAGTTTAAAGCGGCCCATTTCTTGACCTTTCTTCAGCATAACCGCCTTATTACCTTGTGCTGGGTAGTCCCAACGATAAACCGTGTTACCACGTGGCGGGGTGATCGTGCCAGCCCAAACCAGTTCGATGCTTCCCACAATGGTTGCACCAACAAGTACTTGTGCCATTGGACCAAACTCGGTGTCAAAGATACACACCACTCTTTCATTGCGAGCAAACAAGTTTGGAACGTTTTCTGCGGTTAGTGGATTCACCGAGAAAAGATCACCAGGCACGTAAATCATCTGGCGCAATACACCATCGCATGGCATATGAACGCGGTGATAGTCTCGTGGTGATAGGTAAAGTGTTGCAAATTCACCTTCATCAAATTCTTGTGCTAGCTTTTCATCACCGCCAAGTAAGGCCACTGCGGTAAAATCATGGCCTTTTGCTTGAATCAGTTTACCGTCATTAATTGGGCCAAATTGGCTTACGCAAGCATCAGCAGGATGAGTAATAACAGCTTCATCTTCGGCAATAGGGCGAACTCCCTCTTTCAACTCACGCACAAAAAATTCATTGAATGATTTGAAATGGCTAGGATCAGAGTGCAAAGCCTCATCCATATTGACGTTATACTGCTTGATAAACCAACGAATGACTGCTGTGGTTAGACCGCCAGCTTTGGCTGATGCGAGCCACCCCATCAGGCGTGTTAAGCCGTGTTGTGGGATCCAGTATTGCAGTCCAACTTTAATTTTATCCATTGTTTAATATTCCAATGTTAACTGTATGTTCTTCACTTTGGGCGCGAGATGTTACTGAAAAATAGGCACGATGTCAGTAGTTACTCATGATCATAGATCGATTATTCAAACGAAAAAATGAAACAAAATTTGCGTTTGAATTTTAGCTCAAGGCTATAAATCTGCTTTTTTATTCCGCGAATATTGGCGGTTGGCTTTGTTTTCTAACATGCTCTCAAGAATTCGATGATAGTTTTCAAAACGTATTGCACTGATATCGCCTTTCTCAACCGCTTCACGTAATAAACAACCAGGGTCATCACCATGTTTACAGTCTCTAAATTTGCAGCCACCTAAAAATGGACGAAATTCGACAAAAGCTTCAGTAATTTCTTCGGCTTCTAAGTGCCATAGACCGAATTCACGTACTCCTGGTGAGTCAATCAGATCACCACCAGTAGGAATGTGGTACAAGCGAGCGGCTGTGGTGGTATGTTGGCCAAGGCCGGAATTTTGAGAAACTTCACCTTCTTCTATTTCATTTTCCAAATCAGGCATTAAGGCATTCACTAAACTGGATTTACCCACACCAGATTGCCCGACGAAAATGTTGATACGTCCACTCAACTCAGCCTCTAGCTCTACAATACCTTCGCCTGTCACTTTACTGACCAGTAGAACTTTGTAGCCGATACGTTCGTATTCACGTAACCATTCTTGGTATTGGGTGCGTTGCTCATCGCTCAGTAAATCGATTTTATTGAGTACAACCAACGGCGCGATTTTTACGGTTTCTGAGGCAATCAAATAACGGTCAATAATATTGAGTGATAACTCGGGTAAGACTGAAGAGACGATCACCATTTGGTCAATATTGGCCGCTACTGGCTTCAAACCGTCATAGTAATCGGGACGTGTCAACACCGACTTGCGTGGCTCTACTGCTTCAACAACGCCAGAAATACCCGCCATTGATTCAAGCCCTGGTCGCCAAATAACACGGTCACCAGACACTAGGGTTTCAATGCCGCGGCGCAGGTTGCAGCGCTGTACCGTTTGCGTTTCGAGATCTTCAATGTCTGCATGTTGGCCAAAACGAGTAATGACTAACCCTGTCTTGGCAGTACCCAGCATGGCTTCATCCCACTGAATAGTGTCTTCTTTTTGCAGTCGTTTACTCTGATTATTACGAACGCGTCGTACTTGACCTTTCGTCAGCTTCTTTTTCTTTGCCACGATTATCTACTTAAATGATTGTCATACGTTTGATCCACATCGAGATTTCACTCGAAACCATACGCTTTGAATCCTATGTCCAAAGGTATCTTGGGGATCTGAATTTGGGTATAGTACCTTTTTTATCTGCAAACCAATATAGGCAACGTATTTATGTCCTTTAGCGATCAGAACTTAATTTGGGTTGATCTTGAGATGACAGGCTTAGATCCTGAAACTCATAAAATTATCGAAATTGCTACCATTGTGACTGATAGCGAATTAAACATTTTAGCTGAGGGACCTGTACTGGCCGTCCATCAACCTGAAGATGAATTAGCGAAAATGGACGACTGGTGTACAACAACCCATACCAATAGTGGTCTGGTTGAGCGAGTTCGCCATGATTCGGTGTCACAACAAGAAGCGGTTGAACAGACGATCGCCTTCTTAGAAAAATGGGTGCCTAAAGGGAAATCCCCTATTTGCGGTAATAGCATAGGTCAAGATCGACGCTTTCTTTACAAACACATGCCAGCGTTAGAAGAATATTTCCATTATCGATATGTCGATGTCAGCACACTAAAAGAGCTGACTCGTCGCTGGAAACCAGAGGTTTTGGATGGTTTTTCCAAGCAAGGGAGTCACCTAGCTCTGGATGATATTCGAGAGTCGATCGCGGAACTTAAATATTACCGTCAAACAATATTCAGCATTTGATCAGTAAAGCGTGAAATTTAGATGATGGCGTGTTAATCGATTCCAAAGATTAACACGCCATATTTGCGTGCTTTTTCAGCAAACTGATAAAAAATGACTTTTTTTATCAGGAAGGACTTGCATCACAAAAAAATGCTCTTATAATTCGCAGCCCTGAACAGCGGAAACGTTGTCAATGCGACACTAGCTCAGTTGGTAGAGCGCAACCTTGCCAAGGTTGAGGTCACGAGTTCGAACCTCGTGTGTCGCTCCAGCTTCTTTTGTTAGAAAGCTTAAAGCGCTCATCATGCTTTGAATGATGA
>NZ_SJFM01000041.1:0-28754 GCF_029478545.1 Vibrio sp. 1180_3 | reverse complement strand
AGTTGTCTATTTTTATCGGTTTATGGCCGATTATCGTGAAGCCAGATAACAGTCTATCTAAGTCAAATTGAGTCAGGGTGTAGACCTGCTTTTTCTCTTGAGTGGGCCATTTGAATTTGGCTTTTTCCAACCGTTTGTACCACAGGGCAAAGCCCGTTTTATCCCAGTACAACACTTTGACTTTGTCGCGTTGTTTATTGGTAAACAGGAATAGCGCACCTGTACCTAGCGGCAAATCGGTTTCGGACTCGATAATCGCTGCTAATCCATTGATGGATTTTCTAAAGTCCACGAACTCTCGATACAAGTAAATATTGGGTGCACTAAGCATTCTCTTCATGACAGCACTCCGATTAACTCGGCTAAGTAGGCCACAGGTGTTCCCTGGGGAATGCTGAGTTCAACATCATTAATGGATAGCGTCATGTTGGCGACGGGTGCTTGAGCCACTTGGTAGCGAGTCGTTTTTTCGATAACTTCTGCTCTAACAAAGCCACCGATATTGGCTGACTCCGTAGTTTGTAACTGCTGGCGTTTGGCATAAAAAGTAGAAAGACTTAACCCATTACGCTCACAGAAGACCCGCTGTGATAGATGACTGGATTGGTATTGCTCGAACAAGGTTTGCCATTCTTGGTTGGTGCGTCGTTTTACCATTTCAAATCTCCTTGAGGTTGGAGGTTTGATCGTATAGCGTGCTGAAGTTGATTAGAATGCGGTGTTTATGACGCGCTTACGGGCGTGCTCAGAAAATAACATCGATAAAAAGAAAGCCCCAGATCAACTGGGGCTTTTATCAACAATACAAATTTTGACTATTAATTCAGTTCAAACTGTAACCCTTCAACCAACCACCCTTGGCTCCAAACATTAACTTGCTTAATAGTTTTACCCTGTGGGATGTGGAATGTGTCAGTTGTTTTACTTGATGCGTAGTTCTTGGACCCCATTGCGACAGAATACCCATTTTCATACGTAAACTTCAACGCAACGATATGGTTCCCCCCCCAATAGTAAGCCCCCCAAGTCACTTCAATAGCTTTGACTTGACGAAGATCAACCGCTCTTCTTAGCGCACCACCGTTACCACCCGCAAGGTTATCTAACGATGTACCTACCGCGTCTATCGCCAGACCAGAGCGAATAAACAGTTTTCCATCACTCTTAACCGTGTGTTTCGTAGCCTGACCCAATTCATAACCAAAAATTGGTGATTGTAAGTTTGTGGCACCTCTGAGCGTACTAGAACGATAGGTATTATGAGTCAACCAACTTGGCTCTGCGCTGGTAGGCATTGTTCCATCTTGGTTTACATTAGAAATATGGAATGAATGTTGATTCCAAATTCGTGTTGCATTCTTCCAAGGCTTACTAGAATCTGCCGATTCATAAACATAAACACCGTGGTTGATCGCAGTAGCTTTATTATAATCATTCGCCACAACAATCAGTTCTGCATTGTCATCGCCCGCTAGGTCAACAACAATTGGGTACTCCCATAATGTGTTAGTAGAATTAGCGATAACGGCAAGCTCTTTACCAGTACGTCCGTCAAGGATGCGGACTCTTTGGATGTCTTGAACTAAAACCTCATCAATTCCGTCATTATCAAAGTCGTATGCTGATACACCGATTTTGCCGCTGTTCATATCATCATTCGGCGATGACCAAACTAGCTCACCGTTCTGATTGTACATATCAACGGCAGCATAGCCCGCATAGACAATGCCTTTTACTTCATTGCTAGTAGTATTTGATGCAAACTCAAATTGCAAACCACCAATTAACCAACCAGCAGTCCAAGCTTTTAGTCCCTTGATGCTTGAGTTTTCAGGAACGGTTAAACGTTCCGTTTTCTTATAAAACGCATAATGTTTCGAGCCCATTGTAGTGCTCGTGCCATCAACAAAATTAAAATCTAGCGCTAAAATATGATGGCCACCCCACCAGTATCGACCTGAAGTAATATCGATAGATTTCACTTTAGAAAGATCAACAGGGTTGTTTAAATGACCACCATGCCCACCCACTAAAGAATTTGCATCACTACCAACCGCATCGATCGCCGCGCCAGAACGCACCCAAAGCTGGCTATCCGAAGTAAAAGCAATGGTAGAAGATTGCTTATGATGCGTATAACCAAAAACTTTTGATTGGCTCGACACTTGCGGTACTTGAGGAGAATCTGCACCTAAGAAATTTGCAACAGCCTGCACGCCACCACCAGGGTTCGACAAGTTATTAATTTCCCATTTAGTTGACCCATCATGTTCCAAAACAGCGAAAGAACTGTTGGCAGCATTAGAATATGAAGCCGGTACTGAAACCACAACTTCAGGGCTGTCATCACTATCGAGATTTACTAACGATGAAAACCAAACCATATCATTGGCTTGATATTGCCAATCTAAAGCGCCACTACTTTGATAAAGTGCACCACCAGAAAACACTTCTTGAACTTGGTCACCATCAAAGTCACCACTGATAGAAGATGGTGCCCATGAATGGCTAAATAACAATCCGGTATCGTAGTTGTATACACCATCGGCAGATAAAATTTCTATTGATGAATCACCGTCTAGATCTGCTAACGATATTTCGCCGATAGAGCGCCAGCCAGTTTCTGCTTTTAAAATTTGCTTCTTAATATTACCAGTGTTGTCTAACACATTGATGTATTGACTAACAGCAGTGGTAGTAACAATCTCGACTACGCCGTCACCATCTAAATCGGCTACTGCAGGTGAATTTCTTGCTTCTGCAATAACTCCACCATTAGCGTAAGTCCATAATTCTGAACCATCAACACCACTTAAAGCTCGGACAAGTCCACCATTTGCATACTTATTACCTTCGAAGGTCACCATGATAATATCAGCAACATCGCCATTATCGATTTTACCATCGCCATTATCATCGTTAAGTTGTGCCACTACAGGAGTCATCATCACCTGTACTGATTCAGGTTTAAAGGAACTTCCGTTCCAAGACCATTTTAACTGTGTAGATATATCCGCTATATCTGTCGTTGTGGCATGAACCACGGCGCTGCTCAACGACAAAATGCCGATAGCAAATGCAAAATATTTTGATGTCATGGGAAAGCATCCCTCTGCTATTTATATTATTCTTTGTCAAACCAATATAAATTTGACTCGATTTATTTTATTGGTAGGACAACCTAGCTACGGTTGTCCCTTGCTTCATTAATAGTGCGAGTGGATTATCAATAGCGGAAAGGATCTGATCAACTCAAATGCTCCGATTCGACGACTCATTTATGAGACGTCTCATACATAAGACAGGCTACATAGTTTTTTATCTAGAATCTTAATCACAATTAATAAAGAACCTGAAGTAGTGATACTCTAGTTATATTCCATGATATGAATAAGGGACTTAATTTTCATGAAAACAATAGTGCTACTATCAGTATCCTTAAGCTACCCAACAGCAATGGAACCACTGGTAAATATTTACTCAGTAACCCAATTTGGGGCAATCGCTGATGATCAAAAAGATGATAGCGGTGCGTTTCAAGACGCTCTATCAACATTACAAGATGGCGATACTTTAATCGTACCCGATGGTCACTACCTACTATGCAATACAATCAGTTTGCTAAATAAGAAAGACGTATCAATCATAGGGATCGGTAAACCAGAACTGAGCAAATGTGCCCCATTTTCTGGAGAGTACTTATTCTATGTAAAGTATACCGACGGATTATGGGTCAATAACCTTACTTTTAATGGGTTGAATAATGGCGACATTGAACCAGTTTGGGGAGAGCAAGGGCTCTACCTTGCAAGCACGGCAAATAGCTACATCGTAAATAGCCATTTTCGATATTTTGGAGATGCAGCTTTACGGCTAACAACGAGTGCAGATGAAGAAATGTATGCAGTCACTTCAAATAACATAACCGTTATGCAAAATACTTTTGAGAATTGTGGGCAAGTAACAACGACACAAGCCACTGCGGGTACACAGTTAGGGGGGAGTAAAAATATACTATTTAAAGGTAACAACTTTAATGGCTGTACATTAAAGTTATCTTCAAGAACAGAAGTCTCTAATGCGAAAATTCTAAACAATACATTTCAAAATATAAATGGGACAGCCGTTGAGTTGAGTTATTATTCGGATGTTTTATTTGAAAAAAATAAAGTGAAAAATGTCAATGGTTTCCTAATCAATGTATATCCAAATACAAGAGCAGAAAAAAACGTTAAATGGGGTGACATTCGTATTAATGACAATGTATTTGATGGTTCAGAGCAAGGAATTCGATTACAAAGTTTCGTCAATACAGAGAATTCGGTAGATCCGATAAGAAACATATCGATAACCAATAACATGTTTCAAAACATTAAATTTGATAACGTTAACGAGAGTAAATACCGTTCTATAATACGAACGTTAACTCAAAACAACGAATTATCCTTTTCTAACGTAACTATCAAGAATAATCAATATCGTTTGGAAGATAGAACAACATTTATATCCATCGATCCTAAAACAAAAAAGATCGATATTGAAGAGAATCATCCACTATAGAATTTGGCTGAAAATAACTAAGGCCGACTATATCAATAGAGTCGGCCTTAATTTATTAACTAAATAATAGTTATTCTTTCACAACAATAATTGAGCGTTCAACGCGTTTGCCAGTAGCCGTATCATACATTTGAGCAATAAAATTATATTCACCAGCAGGGTAACTAGCATCAAATTTGAATCCGCGAGATTTAGTATATGAATCTCCCGCATTGATATCTAGAAAAACTCGAGATTGTACTGGAATGTTCAAACCTGCGGGACCTTCGGCAGTAATCCAAAATTCAACGTTAGCAGCAAAGTCTCGTGCATTATTTATTTCTACGAATAATGGAACGAATCCACCATCACTAGGAACAGAAGTTTCAAACGCCAATGCCGTATTTAGAGTTAATCCATCCAAGTTTGCAGCATTTAAAAGATCGACACCTTTGGCAAACTGGGTTGTTTCTTTGAAAATTTGGCCTGTTTCAGTGTTAACACCTTCAATCGACACAGTATACAAACCATTGTCCATATAATCACGAACCCAAATGCCACGACGTAATTTTAAAGCAGAGCCGCTTTCTACAGAATCAGCTTCAAATTCAGAACTATTGACTTGTACAACAGCTTTTGCTGGAAAAACAAGACCTTTAGGACCTTTTACTGAAATCCAATATTTTAAGTCTGCAGCATCAGTACCAGCGTTTTTTACAGTCACATCAGCGACAATATAGCCACCGACTTCGGTCAATTGCTGTGTAGATAATTCGATAGACGTAGCTATTTTTTCTATATCAGCAGTAGTCGTTTCACTAGCAGATACAGTTGAAAAAGGGGTTGCCAGCATTAAACAGCCAACTAACAAAGAAGATGATAATTTGTTCATTTTTGCACCATAAGTGATTGATAGAAAATTCCGTACTTCATCGAGAAAGAGCCTATCAGTCGGATATTTATCATTCAACATTCGAATAAGATTGAGACATTCATTTAAAAAAATTTATCAACAAGTTTCTTTTGTTACATTCAATTTCATAAAATTGAGATTAAACTCACAATAAAAGGTAGTTGTAAAGTTTAGTTGAATTGGGTGAAATTAAGATAAAAGTTATTATTTAAAATCAGCATAGAAAATGACAATTCTAAGCAAGCGTAAAATGTAATAAAAATCACTTCATTTTAGCTTTTAGCAAAAGCCAAGCAAATTTACTGTTTGTGATTAAGTATCTTTTCCACATCCTACGAGGCTCTTGGATAACCCGATATAACCACTCCAATCCTGCATTTTGCATCCATTTTGGTGCGCGATTCACCTTACCAGCAACCACGTCGAAAGTACCACCGACTCCCATGACAAAATCGACACCCAATTCATCTCTCCATTTATTAATGAAATTTTCTTTTTTTGGAGAAGTAATTGCTACAAACAACAATTTGGCACCGGATGCTTTAATTTTCTCGACCAGAGCCTGCTCATCATCCCAAAAGTAACCATGGTTATGGCCCGCAATCAATAAATTAGGATGCTTGTGCTGCATAATCGTCGATGTTTTTTCAACGACTTCCTGCTGTGCTCCTAAATAAAATACTGAGAATTTCTCTTGTTCAGCCATTGCATTCAATTCATAGAAAAGGTCAACGCCAGCAACACGTTCTTTAACATCAAATCCTAAGAATTTTGCTCCCCAAACAACCCCCATGCCATCAATATTAACAATATCACACTCGGTAACTGAACGATTAAGCTCAACATCACTGCGCATATTAACGATTTTTGCCACATTGACGACCACATGCTGTGTAAACTGTTTACTAAAAATCCTACGCTTAATAATATCGACGGTTTCGTTCATGGTCAGTACATGCATCGGTGTGTCTAAGAACTTAATCGATTTATTTAGTAACTCGCTTTCCATAACCTCTTCCTAATAAAAAACCAAAATATTTATTTAAAAAAACATGAATAACACTACAAATCAATATCGCAACCAATGTATTTATTAACGGTAAAAAAAATTCAAAGGATGAATTTCGAAAAAAGACCTTTTCGAAAGCATGAAGAAACCTTAATACAATTAAATGCAATGGGAATATTGTAATAGATGCAATAGATAAAAACTGTAAGGTTTTTGAATTCCCTATAATACAAGATATTAAGTATGTAATCAGAGAACCCAATAATGCATTGATTAGAAAAAGGGAAAGGTGCTCGCCAAAAATTAATGATCTAATGTCTACTTTTGAATTCAGCATACTCAAAAAAATAAAAAACAAAGATGCAACGATCAATAAAGTGTATTTTGAGCTCCCCATAAATATTGAAGCATCTAAAACATTCTTCCTTTTTATAACTCTTCCTATAAAGAAGTATAGCCCTGATACGACTGATACATCTAAGCACCAATACAGACTAACCTCATCTAGATCATAAATTGAAATAATCAATGTAAGAAGTAGAAAGATAGCTACTCCTAACCAATCATAGCGTTTATCTTTAAAACAGCAATCAACAACTGACACTACAATTAACGCAGGGAAAAACCATAGCACGCCATTGATCTGCAATTTATCACGTTGTAACAAGAGCAACTCTTTGAGAGGCAAGTACCAATCTACTTGTGATGCACCACCGTTACCAAAGAGGTTTAAAGGCAACCATGACAAGTAAGACACCAAGTAGAAAAAGAGAAAGGGCAAAAACAATCTACTCAGTATTTTTCTATACGTCGTCAATGAATTAACCGAAAGAAAGCCGGAGATCATGAAAAACAATGGCATATGAAAGGAGTAAATCAAAGTTAGTATATCTTCGCTCACCCACAAACAATGACCAAAAACAACCAATATAATACCAATTCCTTTCGCATTATCTATTTTAAAGTCTCTAATCACCACAGATTTCCTTTAGATAAAGAGAAAATGAGTAGTACATCCAGGCTTGCGTCCAACGAATATAATTGATCTTATTTTCGAAGCGTTGAGTTTTTTGATAAAGAAAATGTTGTTTATTTTCAATATATAAGTCATCAATTGCTTTGTTAATGATTTTTTCAGCTAATTCCTTATCTTCTTTCTTTTTTCCAACTTTGAGTAGCGTAATAATACCTTGTGCCACTGAGTGTGGATCTAGTGGGTATCTGTTATTATCATAATACTTGGCTGTACCATCTGACTCGAAGAAAATATTTTTATAATATGTAAGCCCTAATTCTATAGTGCTATCAAATATATTGGTATTTAAAGATTTTTGAATTTCATAAAGTGCTTCAAGGTTATACCCAGTATGGAACCCATCAATAAATTGATGATGATGCCTATCGCCATAAACCCAACTGCCGTTAGAAGCCTGTTCTTTGACACTTTGAGATGCTACTTTTAACGCAAGCTCTGCATAATATTTATTGCCAGTTTTACTAGCAACAAATGCAACCCAAGCCGCTCCCCACAAACTGGCATTATGAACAAAAGCTATTTCTCCAGGGATGTAAGCAAAAAACTTTCTCGCTTCCAATGTTGTGTATAAATGATTAACAATGAAATCTGCACTGCTTAGCGCTATATCCATTAAATCTTCACGACCTAAATGAGCCCCTAAATCATAAAGAGCACGACTGACATAGATAGTCGTAATCACATTAGGTTTACCTTTAGGTACAAAAAAAGCTCTCGCTTTCCAATCAAAATGGTAACCCCAGCAAGCTGCCCCCCATCGTGCTTTGTCACAGCACTGAGTCACTAACCAGTTAGCAAGTGATTCGGCTTCAATCAATAATGCTTTATCTCCCGTGACCTTGTATTGCTCCAACATACCAAGAATAAATAGAGCAACTCCTTTAGGATTACGCCCTTCAGGTACACCTAGAATCGGACGCATATTAATAGGAGAACGTTTAAAAAATTGAATCCAACAAAGGCCTATGAAAGAGTCGCGAAGTGATGGAAATGCATTAAACCAACGTGAATTTAAACCATCGAATGGATCGTACCCCGCAAACTGATGAGACTTAGCTTGCTCAAAAATGATATTTTGTATCTCAGCAATTTTTTTCATTACTCTGTATCCAATACTTCTTTATAAATATTTTGTAGCTGGGGAATAATTGCTTTTATCGAAAATCTATCTTCGAATTTATTTTTGGCTGAAATGACGAATTGGCGATTAACATCTCGGTTATTAATAATAGATATTAAAGCTTGAGATAAGTTGTAAATATCACCGGCTTCAACTAACAAGCCATCAATATTATTGGTAATAGCATCTGGAATACCGCCTGCATAACTTGATACTACAACAATTTCAGCGGACATCGCTTCCAAGATCCCCATAGGAAATCCTTCGTTATAACTCGGTAAGCAATAAACATCAGTCATCTCTAGCAGCTCCATTTTTTCAGTGCCACTTATCCAACCTAGAAATTCTACAGAACCATCAATACCCAACGTTTTCGCTTCTTGCTTATATTCCTCGACATTTCCATCACCAGCCATTTTAAGCAACGCATGAGGGCAAACTTGTTTAACTATTTTAAAGGCATGAAGAAGATCTAATGCACCTTTACGAGGCCCAATTCTACCTAAAAAAGCTATGACTCCTGGTTGGGCATTCGAACGCTGTAACCGAAGAGATGGAACTGCATTGTAAAGAACTTTTACATGGTCACTTTTGCTTAACGTTTCATTTGCCCAAGAAAGCCAGTGTGTTGATAAGACAATAACGACATCACAAATTTCAAAAGTATGTCTGATATGAGCTTGTTTGCGTTCATCACATTCATTGGCATAAAAGTCTCTAAATTCAGCACCATGTAAATGTAATATAACTTTAGCTTTAAAAGCTTTAGCTATCCTAATAAGAAGAGACTTGCGCTGATAACTGCCTCTGGAAGCCATATGGATGTGAACTAGACCAATATCGTAAAATATAAAATATGAGATCAACTTTATCGTTGCTAATAGGAATAATGCAAATGCCCCAATTTTTCCGAATCTATTTTTAGTAGAATGTGTTGAAATTAATTTGACGTTGTTATTAGCAAAGAAACCAGATTCTTTGTATACATTTAAGACCGTTGCAATCCCACCTTGGCCATTTAGATCCGTCGCTACGGTTAAATTTATTTTTTGTTTCACTTCACATCCTTGACATTACATATCGCTTGTCTAATTTTCCCATTTTTTGTTCTAGGCAATGCATCAACATATTTTACGATGATGTTCATTCTTTCACCTAAGCGCTCTTTGGTGTTGCTAATTAATTGGTTTTCTTGCAAAGTGCCAAATATTGATTCGTCTCTAACTGTCCAAACTTCAACTTCTTGGGCCTTGTGTTGAACAAATTGACAAGCTAATAAACCATCAATCCCTTTCGGTATGTGATTCAGGATATGTATTTTTTGTCCATCTTCGCCAAGTAAATAATCACCAACTCGGCCTTCAATTCGTTTAATTATTGGATAGAATCTCCCACATGGACACTGCTTCTCGTCAGACAGTACGACATGGTCACCAGTTTTGTATCTAACTAGAGGAAAGTAGCTATTATTGAAATTAGTGCCAACAATTTCATGAGTACCATTTCCTGCATCTAAAAATTCAACCTGCGAGTAATCGGTGAGAACGTGATAACGACCATGCTCACAATTAGCAATTGCAGCAACCCTTTCAAATAGGCCATACCAATCAAACACTTTACAGCCAAAGCGCGTCTCAATGACTTGGCGATCTTCTGCAGACAAAGACTCTGATGAAGTAATAATGGATTTGAGCTTCGCCGGATAATAACTTTGGTTAGCCTCTAAATAGCGGGCTAACGTAGCAATCGAAGAAGGATATGCTTGAATCACCTCAACTCCAAAATCGACCATGGCTTGCAGATAACTAGGTATCGTTTGCGATGTAAGATGGAAAGATGAAAGCACTATCATCTGTTCAAACCAAGAGTAGCGCCAAAACGGCCCCTGCTTTTGACTCAGTGGCACCACCATATCGCCACGGATCCACGCCCGCTTATCGCCTTTACTGTAGCCAGCCCAAGCCAACTGTCTTTGAACAAATGCTTGTTCACGGATCACCGAGCGCATATCTTGTAAGATGATAATTGGCGTACCAGTCGTACCACTGGTCGCTCCTTTTACTACCATTGACGGCTTGTTCTGCGAGATAAACTGCTCGTGGTCATGACGCAATACCGCTTTATCTAGATATGGAAAATCCTCAAGCTCAAGATTGGGTAAGTCTAAATTCTGATAAAACGGCACA
This sequence comes from Vibrio sp. 1180_3, assembly GCF_029478545.1. Taxonomy (NCBI): domain Bacteria; kingdom Pseudomonadati; phylum Pseudomonadota; class Gammaproteobacteria; order Vibrionales; family Vibrionaceae; genus Vibrio; species Vibrio sp. 1180_3. The sequence continues at coordinate 17,951 of NZ_SJFM01000041.1, read as the reverse complement.
TGATTACGAGCATTAGCTAAGGTGTTTTGAAGCTTATCTCGTTGGTAATCGCCTAAATGGGTGCGCGAAAACTCATTAGCCTGGATCTCTTTTAGCACGGCGTGCATCTCGCCATTTTCTCTGACCATTTTACGTGAAAGCGCCCGCACAGAAAGCATGACATTTTGCAGCCAGATTGGCACCTTGACATAGATTGAACTAGTAAACATCAGTAAAAGTCCTTTAGATTAATGCTCGTTTTGATCACTTTGGCTGGGATTCCGACCACTACGCTGTAGGCTGGAACATCTTCAAGCACTACGGCATGAGATCCGATCACCGCCTCATCCCCGACACGAATATCACCCTGCATTTTTGCACTGGTCGCTTCGGATTGGCTATAAACCACACAGTTATAAATCATACTATTACACACCAGAGGTAATAGCAGTAAGTGATGCTTGAAGAAATGCTCTACCAGATACAAACACATTTCTTATCTCCTATCGGTTATTATTCGCCAACTGACTATTGGGTGAGCGATAATGACAAACTAAAACCACTATCAATAACATCAGCGCTGATGTTTTGACTGTTAAGGCATTATTAGTTACTGATATCAACATAAAACTAAGTAAAGCAATTTTTGATAACCATTCTTGCCTGTAAACCAATGCCAAGGGGACGAGAAAAGTAGCAAATAGCAAACCTATACAACCCAATATTCCGAAGTTCAGTACCCAACCGATTAAATAGTTTTCCACTACGTTAATTCCAATATAAAAGGCTATATCATTGAGCAATCCATGAGATGCCCCAAATATCCATTCCGATGCCGACAACTGTTCGAGTAGAATAAATACATCCAGTCGCGCTTCAGCACTAGGATCTATATATAACTTAGAGAGAATGCGTTCACCAATCGGGCTTAAGACCAAAATCAAGATGAGAGCGATCACAGAGAAATAGATCAAAGCTTGAAGATAAGCGAACTTCAATTTGGAATAACGTATTCCTTTACCTAGAAAAGCCCGCAGCTGAGGTAGTACTATCAATATATTTCCCAATAAAAAAACACCTAGTGCAGAGCGCCCGCCAAAAGCAAATAGAGCCAATACCACGACAGAGATATAAACTGCGATGGGGATTCGAGTATAACGCATCAACAACGGAGTTAAGGCCGCAGTAATTAATGCATTGTTAAGAGAGTGCGCTAAAAATGCTGTAGATCTAAAAATAAAAATACTCTCAAATGGAGGGGCAATAATGTTCTTCCCAAGAAGAATTTCAATAATAGCGACACAAGAATTGAGAAATAAAAGATACGCGAGCAAAGTCAGTAATCGATGTTTAGAAGACTCGGATAAACGATATATCAAAGGAACCAGTAATAAAGGAATGAAGATAGTATCGATAAGATAAGCTAATCCCGAAGTACCAAAACGCATGAAACCATACAAAATGACAATAAGCATAGATATGATAGAAACCCACCAAACTTTTTTAAGTTCTTGTAATGGGCTCAATAAATTTAAAAAACCAAAGCGCAATACAGAAAGAACAAAAATACCCATGCTGAGATAGGAATAAAGATGGATCTTAACTAACGGACTTCCTCCTTCTGAAACATACTGAATCCCCATACTCTCAAGAAAATAGGCACCAAGCATGAATGCGCTAAGTACAATGAGAGCCATCCATCTAACCAAATTATGCCCACTCAATTTAGCCTCCACAAATCAAATAAGCGTTGACGAATCCCAAAAGCATTCAAAAGCAATAAGCTCAGTCCATACAGTGCAACTGAAGAGAATATGTAAAAGCCCAATGTTAATAGTGGATTTATCGTAAGCGGGAGCATTTTGATCTCATACAAATAAAACCACATGACTAGCGCAGAAATCAGAGCCTTGATACCATCGCTCCCTATTGAATAGCGATATCCAGCACACAATGAACTGATAAAAGAGAGTAAAGCCACTAAACTACTCACGATGAGCAAAGTCAGCGCTGCACCAACCACACCATACTGAGGCAACATGATCGGTAAAAGTAATAAGCTTAGGCCCAGTCCTATCACAGAAATCCAAAGCAATTTACCTGTCTGTAATAAAAACTGTAAACCATGGTCCAGATAGTGAGCTTTAAAATTGATCAAATAGACTGCCAATGCGAGCACCCAAAATAGCGCTTGTGAATTAATCAAATACTGCTCTCCTAATAAGAGCATAATTATCTCTTCTTGGAGAAAACCTAAACCAAGGAGAGCAGGAAACGTCAGAGTGAGTAGTAAGTCAAGATAGGTTTGATGCTGACGTAAAAGTGTTGGTCGATCCTCTGTACATTTGGCCAAATTGGGGTAAAGCGGCACTGATATCACCATAAAAACCAAACTCATGACCCCCATCAACAAGTTAGCTTGTGCTGCATAAATACCAGTTTCATTCATCCCACTAAAATGAGCAATAAACAATCGGTCGATGCGACCACCGAGCACGCTGACTCCACCCGCCACCATGATAGGGAGACCATAGCTAAATAAACGAGTTAACATTCCACTATGCCACTTGGGTTGACTCGGGAAGCCAAGCACAAAAGCGCCAACCCCGTAGCTGGTGGTTAATGCAAACAGTGCGGACTCCATGGTAGCAGACAAAGAAAGTAACAACAGAGAGAATATAACGGCAGACACTGACTGCAAAAAAATAGCTTGACGATAAACAATCAGCCGATCGTTTAACCGACTGAATTCTAATTGATATTGAAACAGCGACTTCACAAACAACAGCGCACACAGCACCAATGACAGTTCCCAACTCAATTGCTGATAGATGAACAAGGTTATGGTGATGGCCGCAAAGCCAAGCAAAGATCCGATCATGACCATCAATGAAATAGATTGAACGAGTTGCTCTTGTTCTTGAACCGAACACGAAGGATAAAGGCGTAACATTGAGGTGTTGATCCACTGAGTACTAAAGGCCCGCACCAGTTCTAAAACCACCAAAACCACCGCTAGCACACCATAGCTTTTTAGGGTAAGAAAACGCGTTTGAATCGCAATCAATACAAAAACACTTAAAGCAGAAAATACCTGAATAGGAGCATATTTTAGTAAACTGGTAATCACCCCATCACCTCGTCATATAAAGACTGGTATTTTTCAATAACGCCTTTCGATGAAAAATGACTGCATAAATACTCCTGAGCTTTCTCAACATCACGATGAAGAATGGAATCGATCGAACGAGCTATATTATGTGACTGCGCCTTTGAGAAAAAAGTCACACCTAGTTTAGTGAATGTATCTTTTCTTTCGCCTAAAATTCCAACGGGTGTAGCAATCAGAGGTAGTCCTGCTGCCAACATTTCCAAAGGAGCCAAACCAAATGTTTCTTGATCGGATAAGAAAACACCAATATCAGCATCTTGGTACTGCTGAGCTATTTCTTTTTGATTCAATTTACCAAGGAACAATACATTTTCTGACAATTGCCATTGTTCAATTAGCTGTTCAAGTTCAGAGAAATAAGTAGGGTCAACACTAGGGCCGATTACACTTAATGTTACGTTTCTTCCTAAAAGTTTTATTTCTCTTAATAAAGATAAAATCAGATCCACACGTTTACGACGAGAAATAAGTGCGCAAGTTACTAATTTAACTTCATCTTCCGGTGCCCTAATCTTTTTTTTCTTTCGTAAGGAAATATACCCTAAATCTATGGGGTTACCAATTACATGTACCCGTTTTTCTGTATCCTTTTTTACAGCATCAAACAGTTCTTTTCCTACACAAGTAAAAATGTCTGCAGAAAATTCACTGACAAATGGGACAATTTTTTCATATAAAAAATCATTGCCAACAGATACTGGTTTTCGCGCAATTTTTCGATATGAATGAAGCGTTAGTATGTTCTTAGTTCGGCTACCTAATCTCATCATCCAACTATTCATGTGAGCATGCACTATGTCAGGCTTATAGAGTGATATCTGCTCTCTTACTCGTAGCCATCCTGTTACTATTCCGGGTAACGGTAATCCCAGGCGCGATTCATTGGCAGGTGCAAAGATTACTTCTACCTGCTTCGAGAGAATAATAGGTTGGCCCGTAAACTGCTCTTGATTATTTGGATCAAAAGCCAAGACACGGTAGCGGTATCTTACCGTTTGAGTTTTAGAAGCTAACTCTCGAACCAACATCTGACATACTGAATCAATACCACCCGCATTTTTTTCTCCCCAGTTCAAGGTAGAAATCGGCATGATAAGCAAAATTTTCTTCATTAGTTAATGATTCCAAATAAATTAGATAAGAACGGCCTTAAATATGAACAGGATTACAAGATAAAAATTATCCATATCCATTCGTACTGCCTGGAATAAATTAATAATTTTCAGTTATAGATTAACGATAAGAAGGTGAATCGAAATTAGCATCGAATACTATTAATGCACTAAAGTCATGTTTTTTTTTCAAATAGGACGGTTACATAGATTTACAGGCATTATCCGTTTAATAAAAAACTTAACACTAAAAAAACACTTAACCCATATTGTTGCGAGAGAATAACAACTTAAGTTTGCTAGAAGCATTCCTATTTTTATTTGTACAGGAATTTCAGAACGAAGTATATATGGATTTGTTTCCAAATATAATTGCCAGGTTTCTTTGCTTACATCATCCCACTCACAATAAATCAAATATGACTTAATCTTAATCTTAAACCTCATAAAATCGTCAGTCATCTCATTACATGGAATTATTCTAGAAATATAACCAACAGCTTCTAATGCATCTCTTTTTTTGGATTCACTCCTTCCTTTCGTCAAAGAGTTAATATTTTCTTGATTATAATTATACAAGCAAAATGGTATATAGGAAACTAAGTTACTAGCTTTAAAACATTTGGCAATGTATATGTAATCCTCTAAAAAATTAACCCCCTCAATAAATACATCTCCAACTTCATTTATAATTTTCCGACTAACCAATTTATTAACAGTAAAGCCTCTCTGTCTATCATTCAATAATTGCCTTAAGCACTCCTCGCCTGTTTTTTCCGCTGGCATATGAACTTGAACATTCTTCATTTTAAATACAGATGTATAATCACACACAACTATATCAGCATTATCTTCAATAGCTTTACGATACATACTTTCAAGCCAGTTGAGTTCAACCCAATCATCGCTATCGAGGTGGATTACGTATTCACCATTAGCAAGTTTCATACCTTGGGCTCGAGTTTTCGCAACTCCTCGGTTCTCACGACTGACCAGTTTTATCAACTTCTGTCGAGCAGGGTAACGAGCAATCACCTGCTCAATAATAGCAAGTGAATTATCTTTTGAACCATCATCGATGATAATAATTTCCACATCATCAAGTGTTTGCTCCATCAAGCTAACAATAGCACGCTCAACATACTGTTCAGTATTATAGACGGGAACAATAACAGAAACCTTGAGCTTTTTTAGCGCTGATAAGGTTTCACATGGTTGCACAGGATTTAATGTTGTTGTATTTGACATACGTCTAATGCTCACTCTATTTGGGCATAATATTCATAGATGGATTATTTTTCATTTAGATTCGCTAAGTACTCGCTTTAAAAAATGTTGGGCAAATTGTTGCTTAGTCACCTTAAGCCGATTCACCTTGGAATAATCAATCGAAGCATTGATTAGTTCATCGGTTAATTGATCATGGTCAAAAATCAAACGCTCTGTCAAATTGAACATATTCAATATAGATGTGAAACGCGCTAAGCCACGGCCATGATTACCAATAGCGATAAAGGATTTGTTGAAAATAATTGAAAAAACAACGCCATGGAAGGAATCGGTAACAACATATTCAGCATCCATAAAACCTCGTAGCCATTGGGTAACAGGGGGATAAATACCATTATTTACAGGCATAACAGTAAAGGGGCATAAGTTGCATTTGCTAGCAACAGTCTGGATTATCTTCTGTTTTTCTAGTGACTTATCAAGCACGTAGACCATCATATTACCATCGCTAAGTGGAGTGTTATATTGATCCACCAATTGGCAATAGTCTTCTTTATCTAATAGTAAAGTAGGATCAATTACATGCTCAGCAACAACATCAAAATGCTTCTTACACAAATCGACTGCACTATCCTCACGAACACCGACAGCATCAAATTTTTTTAGTAATAAAGAATATTCAATTAACTGCTCTGGGTTAAACTCATCACAATTATCTACTCCAAAAGATGCAGCATAGGCAATTCGTTTTACCTTATCACTTTTATTTAAGAATGATAAAAAATATGCTGATATTCCAGGTGAGTATGTAGGTCTCCATACCTGATCACTTCCAACAACATAAGCATCGAATTGGTATTTCTTTATATAGTCAAATTCACCCTCTGAATAAATTCTTTGAGTCGTGCGAATTTTTTCAGCTGTAAAACGGTTGGTATGCTGGCCAATTTCTCGTTTTTGTTTATTCGTTAACGGGAAAATACTTTTCATTGGGCGGCGTAAAATATATTTACGGATAATATTGCCAATGATTTTTTTTATACCAAAATAACGAGGTTTGTAATGCATAGAAAAATCCACGGTCAAAACATCATGACCTTGGTTTTTTAGATAATTCTGCAGTGCGAAAGCTTGAAGAAGCCCCCCGTAATTATTATGTAGCGGCTGAGTAAGAATTGCTATTTTCATTTGGTTAACACCTTTTTGAGTCTACGAATTATTGTGCGTTGATAGTGGTTGATTTTGGTAAAAAACTTCGACCACATCTGATCTTAACTTTTTAAATAGCTTTGCAGTGCAAAAGCTTGCAACAATCTGCCGTAGTTATTGTGCAGCGGCTGAGTGAGGATAGCGATTTTCATTTTACTTACTCTTACGGAAAATTAAATTTTAACTAAAACTTCATTCAACTCACGGCGCTGTGAAAGCGTTACTCTAAATTCTTCCTTAGCAATACCAATTGGCACAACACAAATAATTTTTTCTGACTCAGGCAAATCAACAACCCCGGCAAGCTGCTTTTCTTCTTGAATTAACTTACCCCAATTGGCAGGACAATTAGCAATTTTATAAAAATGTAAGGCATACAACATGTTCATCAAAAACATGCCACCATCTATATAAAATTGATTACGCTCACCGATTGTATAAAAATAGTTACGGTCAACAGTTAACAACAGTACTTGATTGATATTTTTGGTATAACCACTTAAACCACCTTGAATAGTTAACAGCTTGTCTATACGTACTTTATCTTCGAGTAAGTAGACTTTGCATGCTTGACGGTTGCAAACTGAAGGCGTGTTCAGAGCTAGTGTAATTGCCTGTTCAACGAGATCATTCGGCACTAGTTCACCAGTATATTCACGCACACTTTTTCTAGAATGAGAAAAGGTTAAAAAATCGCCAGCGATAGACGCATAAAAATCATCTCTGTGATAATCAATTGCACCTTTAAATTTGGTGGTGTATGCATTATCTAAATCTTTTTTATAACTTTCGTACTGAGCTTTTGTATAGTAGTCACTAATATCCACATCTAGTTTTTGGTGTAGCTCATAATATTCACACATGACCTGGTAAGCGACACGAATTTGTGAACGACTTATATTATTCCTTATGATATCTAGGGCAAGGATTGGATGTAAATTTAAAATTCGCTGCAGAGCAAACCTTGGCTTAGTTTTTTTAAATAACAAGCCTTTTTCTACCGAATGATAATAAAGGATGAGCTGGCACTCTTTTTTCTGGAGCCCATCTTGCTCAAAAACAGTAGAATGTGTTAAATACAACTTAAAATCTTTAATAAAATTTGATAATAACAACAAAAATTTACGCACATGCGCAATTTTTTTTACGCCACCAGCACCAAGCATTTTTTTTACAACAGCTTTGATTGTACTTTTCAAACTACACTCCAGTACACATAAAATTTAAAATAAATTTTTAATTCGCGCTTTAACAAAGTCACGCTCGAATGTCTCGAGGCCCAGCATATATATAGCTGTAGCGGTGAATACTACAATCAAAGTCGACATAAGAATAAAATCAACAATAAGATTGCCAGTGTTCAACGCCATCAAGTTAAGTGGTAAAAATGTTGACAATACAACAAATATAGATTTACAAAGAACCTTACTTACAAATTGAGTAACATTAAGATTAATCAGCTCTTTTAAAAGAACAAACCTAAACAACAATGCCATTATTGATGTTCCTATAGAGACATAAAATACTGTATGAGCACTTCCACCATTTGATAAAAATAAATAAGATAAAGGTAGGTTAAGCAATAAAACCCCACCAATAATAGCTTGATAGCGCTTTATATTTCCCGTAGCTTGCGCCGATGCCATTAAACTACCCGACAAACTGTTTATCAACGCATCTACTAAAATTAACTGACAAAATAACACTGCATGTACAGGCGGATTAATCAGCCACAATGTTAAAACAGTTTCAGTTTGCAATAAAATAGGTAAAGCCAAAGAATACAACAAAAAGAATGTATATTTAGAGCATCCCATTATTAACTGATGCATATATACATGATTATCACTGGCATAAGACTTAACTATTTGCGGATTAATAGACATCTGTAAACTGGTGACAAAACCGGTTATAGCACTACTTACTTGAAAAGCAATTGCTCGTGCAGCATTTACTGTTGCACCAAAAAACAAATTTAGTAAAATATTAACTCCTTGGTTAGTTGCCACCGCTGCCAAATTACCAAACAAATTCCAACCAGTATAACTAAACAGTATTTTAAATAACTCTGTATTCCAATACCAACTAAAGCGTGCCACTGAGAACTGACACCGAGCATATACATAATAACACCCGAGAATCACTGAGCTAACAAAAGCCAGAAGCAGCGCGTAAAATTGCAAATTATCACCTTCGTGTGCAGCCAAAAAGAACACGACCACTAGCTTTAGTATTACATCAACAATGCTGATATAGGCAAAAGCGCTCATCTTTTCATGTGCAATGATAACTGCGTTATACGGCACAGCTAAAATGGTGCAACAAAAAGAAAAAAGAGCGCAATGGAATACCCAATTAGCCGCCACTAAACGTGCAGCAGGGATCACCAACTGGTTATTAATAAACCAAAGACCCAACGTTTGAGCCAAAAAAACCACAATAAAGATAATCAGCCAGTGAATATTGAGGCTCATTTTAAATATATTATGCAGTTGTTGGGTGTCATTTTTACCTAGCTCAAAAGCAAAAAAACGCTGGGTAGCCGACGACATAGCACCACTTAAAAATGCCATCATTATCACAACCCCACCAACCACGTTATAAATACCGAAATCTTCGACCCCTAGAGTATTGAGCACCACCCTTGACGTATAAAGAGTTACACTTAAGCTTAAAATCATACGGAAATAAAGAAATAAGCTGTTTTTAATAATGCGGTTAGTGCTATTAGTATTGGTCATTCCGTGCCTTGAACGTGATGTAACTAAACCTTAGAAAATTTTTGATTTAGCGGGGTAATATTCTATTGGAAAGTCAGAATGAGATTAAGAAACCACTTACCCAATAACGATGCGCGTTAATGACTTTTGATTTTCTTTTCCTCATTCCATATTTACGTTTTCCTACATACGGAAATTTGAAAACAATGTACTGCGTAGATGCTAAACTTTCACCAAGCACCCAAGGTGAACTGAACTCATGCCACAACACCTCTAGTATCAATCACGACTTTCTTAGCAAATGCCGTTTTATCTGCTTCTTTAAAATCTCGGTGATCAACCAGCACCACGACGATATTGGCTAACTCTAAAGCACGCTCTAGCGAGACTAGTTCAACATCATGTTCTGCTAACTTTCCTGGTAATTGGTGGATATTTGGCTCTACCGCTAGAATTTGTCCAATATTATCTTGTGCTAAATGCAAAGTGATGTCTAAAGCTGGGCTCTCACGTAAATCATCAATATCGGCTTTAAAGGCCAAACCTAAGCAGGCAATGACTGGTTTTTTGAACTGATCTGCGGCTTGTTTTACCTGATCAACGACCCAGTGTGGTTTACCATCATTAACATGACGAGCAGCAGCAATCAGTTTTGCTTCTTCTGGGCAGCTGTTAACAATAAACCAAGGGTCAACTGCAATACAGTGCCCGCCAACACCTGGTCCTGGGTTTAATATGTTGACCCGAGGGTGGCGGTTGGCCAATTTAATTAATTCCCAAACATTGATTTTTAATTTCTCACAAATAAGGGAAAGTTCGTTCGCGAATGCAATATTGACGTCGCGAAAGGAGTTTTCTGTTAATTTCGCCATCTCCGCCGTACGAGAGTTGCTGATGATGCATTCGCCTTTAACAAAGGTTTTATACAGAGCCATCGCTTTCTCGCTACAAGATTTACTCATGCCACCAATCACTCGATCATTACTGACTAATTCTTGTAGTACATAACCCGGTAAAACTCGCTCTGGGCAATGCGCTACCTTAATGTCAGCCGTGTCACCTTTATGCTGTGGGAAAGTTAAATCAGGACGAGCCTCTGCTAGCCATGCGGAAAGCTTTTCTGTCGCACCGACAGGGGAAGTACTTTCCAATACCACCAAGTTGCCTTTTTCCAGAACTGGTGCAATCGCTTTGGCCGCGGCTTCTATATAGCTAAGATCAGGCTCGTGATTATCACCTTTGAATGGGGTTGGAACCGCGACCATAAATGCATCGGCTGGCTCTGGTGTTGTGGTCGCTTTTAGTTTACCTGTCATGACCGCACTGCGAACCACGATATCTAGATCGGGTTCAACAATGTGAATTTCACCTTTGTTGATGGTATCAACTGCGTGTTGATTAACGTCGACACCAATAACTTCAATACCACGAGAAGCAATAACAGCAGCTGTTGGTAAACCGATATAACCCAGACCAATTACTGATACTTTATTAAACATCTTATTTCCTTAAATCTTTATTGTGCTAAAACGTCTGCAATACGCTGACAGGCTTGGCCATCACCGTATGGATTATGTGCTTGGCTCATCAATTGGTAAGCATCTTGATCTAAGAGCAACTTACTCAATTCATCGCAAATCAGCTGAGTATTGGTTCCCACCAATTTCACCGTACCCGCGCTCACAGCCTCTGGTCTTTCGGTGGTATCTCGCATCACAAGTACTGGTTTACCCAGTGATGGCGCTTCTTCTTGAATGCCGCCGGAATCGGTTAAGATGATGTGAGCTCGGTCCATCAGATAAACAAATGGTAGATACTGTTGCGGTTCGATTAAGAATATATTGTCGACACCACGTAATAGGCGGTTGACTGGCTCTTGAACATTAGGGTTGAGGTGTACAGGATAGAGAATTTGGCTATCTGGATGCTTCTTCGCAGTAGTAAGCAATGCTTCACAAATACGCTCAAAGCCATCACCAAAACTTTCACGACGGTGGCCTGTCACGAGGATCAATTTTTTCTCTTTATCCAGCATTGGAAAATGGTGTTCTAAAGTTGCTTTGAGATCGGCTTCACTGTGAATTTTATTTCTAATCATAAACAGTGCATCGATGACGGTATTACCTGTGATATAGATATTCTCGTCAGCGTAATTTTCATCTAATAGGTTTTGTTTTGACGTTTCTGTCGGTGCAAAGTGATATTGAGTTAACGAGCCTGTTAATTTTCGATTTGCTTCTTCTGGCCAAGGAGAATAAATATTTCCGGTACGCAAACCCGCTTCAACATGCCCAACCGCAATTTGTTGATAATAGCTGGCTAGTGATGTAGCAAAAGTTGTCGCTGTATCACCGTGAACCAACACTACATCCGGTTGAAACTCTTTTAGCACACCTTCCATACCGACTAAAATTTTGGTGGTAACTGTGGTTAGCGTCTGACCTGGTTCCATAATATTGAGGTCAAAATCTGGCGTGACTTCAAATAAATCGAGCACCTGATCAAGCATTTCTCTGTGCTGCCCCGTGACACAAACTTTTGTTTCAAAACGCTCATCTTGCTTTAACTGATGGACCAATGGCGCCATTTTTATAGCTTCAGGTCTTGTACCAAATGCAATTAGAATTTTTTTCACTTTCTCTATTTCCTATAATTAAAGCCAAGAGACATTTTAGAACCAGGTTCAATGCCACTTCTTTGTAAACCCAACTGATTGATGGTGATTTTAAGCACGCTACCGCCACTAGATGTCGCCTCTAGACTGCGTCTTTAAACCCATTATTTTTAATAAACTGGCCTTATATAAGGCGCAAAAAAACCTATTCCCATACGCTCTGCATGGAAAGTAATTCATTTTGTAAAGCCGCTACTGCTTTATATGTTGGGGAGTAAAAATATTATCTGAAATATAAAATCCGCTATGTTGTTACACAAAGCCGCATCTCACTTTCCTTGAATTGATCGTACTTGGAAATATACTCAATGATGTCTTGAGCCCCGCTATCTATAAGTTCAAGAACTTGCTCAAACTTACGAACATTTCCTTGATAAGGATCTGGAATTTCGGTGACACCAATATGACTATGCGCTAAAAAGAGGGAAAGTTTGTATCGATATTCTGCCGGGCAAATATCAACAAGATCCGCTAGGTTTGCTTTATCACTGGCAAAGATGAAATCAAATTTCTCGAAATCCTCGACGCAGACTTGTCGAGCTCGCATGCCAGACATAACCAAGCCTCGCTGATTTGCCACGAAAACAGCTTTAGGATCAGGTGCTTTGCCAACTTGAAAGTTAACCGTACCGGCACTCTCTACGGTTAAATCGATTCCGCATTGTTGTGCTTTTTGGCGTAAAACAGCTTCAGCAAGGGGAGAACGGCATATATTACCCATGCATACTATGAGAATAGAGCGTCTTTTATTGTCCATGATGTTTACTGATGCATTCACTTCAATGTGTCACTATTGGTTTATGTTTGAAAGCGATGAGTAGAGTATCTCAAGATGGCAATAAATGGGTGTCTCAAAAATGAGCCTACCTTTAATTAAACCAAGGATGTATTTCAGAATAGTCATTTCATTATTTTGATGGATTATTTACATAATCATCAACTAGTTGAAATATCGATTATAGTTACAGGTATATTAGCGAAAGCTATAGGATTACTGCGCTGAAAATAGAATGTCGAAAGTTGTAATCATTAACCATTTTAAAGACAAAAAAAGAGCCTGCGTTATACAGGCTCAACATATTTATTAGTGGATACTTCTTGTTTTGATATCTTGAGAAAGTTCTTTATTCAACTCAGCTTCAACATGGCCAGGTGACTGGGTCGATGCGGAGATCAATCGGTACATTGCTGGTATCACAAACAGTGTCACTAAAGTAGCGAAACCCATTCCAAATAGAATAACTGTCCCGACAGCAACTCGGCTTTCATAGCCAGCACCAGTAGAGATAATTAAAGGAATAGAACCTGCTAAAGTAGTAAAAGCAGTCATCATAATCGGTCTTAAACGACGTGCAGATGCATCGATGATCGCTTTTTCAAACTCTACCCCTTTATCACGCAGTTGGTTAGCAAACTCCACAATCAATATTCCGTTTTTAGTGACCATACCAATCAGCATGATCATCCCAATTTGACTATAGATATTCATACCTTGGTTCATAATGAACAGGCCAAGAAAACCACCAAATACCCCCATCGGAACGGTTAGCATCACAACCAAAGGGTTAATAAAGCTTTCAAACTGCGCTGCTAGCACTAAGTAAGCCACCAGCAATGCCAGTGCGAAGACAATGGCAACGCTCGATTGATTCTCTTTATAGTCTTTGGATTCTCCCGAATAACTAATTGAAATATCACTTGGTAGTATTTCTACTGCTTTTTGATCGAGGAAATCTAGTGCCTCACCTAGCGTATAACCGTCTAATAAGTTAGCGGTTATCGTGACCGACTTCTGCTTGTTGTAGTGCGCAAGACGAATGGATGATGCGACTTCTTCTATTTTAGTAACAGCATCTAAGGTGACCAATTCACCCGATGCCGTTCGCATGTATATTTGACTTAGATCCGAGGCATTATTAAAACTATTTTCATCACCACGTAAATAGACGTCATACTCTTCACCACGCTCAACAAAGGTAGTTTCATTTTTACCTCCGAGCATCACTTCCAAGGTATCGGAAATATCAGCAACACTAATACCTAGCTCCGCCGCACGCTGCTTATCAACCGTTACCACAAGCTCTGGTGTTTTCTCGGAGTAATTAATATCCGCGCCTTCCATATAAGGCGAATTTTCGGCTTCGACTTCTAACAACTCAGCCCATTTTTTAAGCTCTGGGTAATCTGACCCACCCAGCACAAATTGAACAGGTTCGCTCGAACCACCTCGGAAACCAGGCATAAATGGAAAAACACGCACGTCTGGGATACCAGCCAGTGATTTTCTCACCTCACCTAGTGCTTGCTGTGCTGTAAGGCTGCGCTGATCCCAATCATCCAAAATCATGATCACAAAACCCGTTTGGTCACCAGCATTACCACCAAAGGCGGGAGATTGAATACTGAAAGATTTTAAAAAACCTTGACCAAGCAGCGGCATTAAACGCTCTTCAACCAAATCCATATTGGCAGACATTCGGTTATAACTGGTCGCATCCGCTCCACGTACAAAAGCAAAAATAACACCACGGTCTTCTGACGGAGTTAACTGCGATGGTACTTTTTGCATTAAGACATAACTGCCGCCAATACAGGCCAAAATCACTATTGGGGCGACCCATTTCCAATTTATCGCCACACGTAATGCGGATTTATAGCCACCTTCTAAGTGCCCGAAAAGACGATCAACAAATTGGTTAAAACGATTTGGTTTTACGTTTACTTTTAGAATCTTACTGCCCAACACTGGTGTTAATGTCAAAGCAATCAGCGACGAGAAAATAACCGACATCGCAAGCAATACCGAAAATTCGGTGAAGAGTAATCCGACCATTCCGTCCATAAACGAAATAGGCAAGAACACCATCACTAATACTAATGTTGTCGCAATAACGGCAAACCCTACTTCACGAGTCCCTTTATAGGCTGCTAACAGAGGTTTTTCACCATTTTCGATATGGTGGAAGATATTTTCGACTACCACGATCGCATCATCAACTACCAAACCAATCGATAAAATCAACGCCATCAAGGTTATCAAGTTGATTGAGAAACCAAAGTAGTATGCCGCAATAAAAGAAGAAATAAGTGAAACTGGTACAGTCACCGCTGGAATTAAGGTCGCGCGGACTTGCCCAATAAAAATATAGAGCACGAGGATAACCAAGCCACCGGTAATAAAAAGCGTGCTATAAACCTCAGATATTGAACGCTCAATAAAAACAGTTGAATCGTAATCGATCGCGAGACGAGTACCTTTGGGTAAAAACTGCTGAATATCATCCACTTCTTTGTGGACACGCTGAGCAACCTCTAAAGGGTTCGCATCAGACTGAGCCACAATCCCCATACTCACGTTCACCACACCATCACTTTTGAAAGTGGAGTTTTCGTTCTCGGCACCAATAAACACATCCGCCACATCTTTTAGATAGATAGGAGTATTATCACTGGAACGCTTAACAACTAAGTACTCAAAGTCTTGCGCGGTTTTGTAAGAGCGAGCGGTTCTGACTGACATCACCGTCGAATCATTACGAACTTCCCCCCCTGGGCTTTCAATATTCTCACTGCGCAGTGCACTCGATATATCGGAAGTCGTCACGCCACGACCAGCCATCAGTTCAGGCTTGAGCTTAACGTACATCACCTTATACAAACCACCAGACACATCAACCGAGCTCACGCCAGAAATCAGACTGAAACGGTCAATCAATACTCGTTCTATATAGTCGGTTAGCTGAGTACGATCCATTTCTGAAGAACTAAGGTTGATGTATAAAGACGCTTCACCTGAACCATTATTCTTATAGACGGTAGGATCATCGGCTTCATCGGGTAGTGAACGTTGCGCCCTTGCGACCGCATCACGAATATCGCTGACACCAGTATTAAGATCATATCCCAGCTCAAACGTTACAGTAATACGAGACATACCATTGCGCGTCGTTGACTCAATCTCATCAATGCCGCTAATGCCTGCTAATTGATCTTCAAGTACCGAGGTAATTTGGCTTTCAATGATGGTGGCCGATGCACCTTCATAACGGGTACTGATAGAAACCACGGGGCTTTCAATATCCGGCATTTCTCGTACCGAGAGCTTGGAGAATGAAACAATACCAAACACACACAGCAACAAACTTAAAACAACAGCAGCAACGGGGCGTTTTACAGAAACATCAGACAACCACATTATTTGTCACCTTTCGCTACTGGCGTGCCATCGGTATTAACTTCCATCACGCTGACCCCATTACGCATGTTAACAATACCTTGTACAACAATTTTATCGCCAATCTGTAAGCCTTTATCAATCACCACTTGGTTTTCAATACGTGCCCCTAACCACACTTCTGTACGTTGCGCTTTATTCTCTTGATCAACAACGTAGACGTAGCGCTTAGTACCCGAGTATTCGAGAGCTTGTACCGGAATGATCGGTGCTTCGATAGCAGGGAAATCCAATTTTGCAGACAAAAGCATGCCAGGTTTAAGTTGACGCTCTTGATTTGCAAAGTGGATTCGAACGCGTAAATTCAATGTTTCACTGTTGATTCTTGAATCCACACCAACCACTTTGCCTTCAAAGGTTTTATCTGGCCATGCATTACTTTTAGCTGTTACCTGCATATTTTTATGAATCATCGACAAATAACGTTCAGGTACCAAAATATCGAGCTGCATAATGGAAAGGTTATCCAAGGTAATTAATTCTGTTCCGGCACTGACCATTTTACCCAAACTGAAATCCACAAACCCGACGGTGCCACTAAAAGGAGCCTCAATATGTAAGTCTTTTAAATTGGCATTGGCAGCATCGAGCCGCGCTTGAGCAATTTCCACACTCGCTTTTTGAGCGTCAATTTCCGTTTGTGTAATGGCATTGCGAGAAACAAGGCGTTCAAACTCTTTGAGCTTACGCTGTTCATCTTTCAAATACGCTTTCGCTTCTGAAACCGCGGCTTTCGCTTTGTCATCATTCAATTGGATTAATAGCTGACCTTTTTTGACCTCTTGGTTCGCTTTAATCGCAATACTATCAACCTTACCTGACACTTCAGACGAGATGATCACCGACTGCTCGGCTTGTAACTTACCAATTAAAGATAGTGATTGAGACACTTGATGAGTCGCCACTTGTTCGGTAACGACAGCGACCGCTTGTGCTTTCTTAGGTGCTTGCGCTGCCAATGCAGTTTGAGGTGCAGCCAACAAAGCGATAATAATCAATGAGAGAACGGACGTATTTTTCATGTTTTTATTCAATAGTTAGAGACTGAGGGTATTGTAACGACTTATACGGTATTCAAACGTCAAGGAGTGTAAATCTGATCAAATAAGTGCTATCTACATCATGATTTGAGTATTCAACACACAGCACATATGCTGTTTTAGATAGCTTTCTGTTGCTAAAACCACTCATTACGCGCTTCTTTGTCCAAAAAGGCAGCATTCGATTCGAAATCATAAGAAAAAGTCTTTACACAAAGAGCGAGTTTGCTATGATGCGCTCCGCACTTGAGCAATGCGTTGGGAAAACGTTGTTTAAGTATGCTTTAAGAGCATAAAAAATACCCCTGGAGGGGTTCCCGAGTGGCCAAAGGGAGCAGACTGTAAATCTGCCGGCTCCGCCTTCGATGGTTCGAATCCGTCCCCCTCCACCATATTCTCTCGTAAGAGAAACCTTAATTGAATCGTTGGGAAAACTTCAATTGAGCCTATTTTTAGAATAGGAAAACACCCTGGAGGGGTTCCCGAGTGGCCAAAGGGAGCAGACTGTAAATCTGCCGGCTCCGCCTTCGATGGTTCGAATCCGTCCCCCTCCACCATATTCTCTCGTAAGAGAAACCTTG
>NZ_SJFM01000040.1:0-29273 GCF_029478545.1 Vibrio sp. 1180_3 | reverse complement strand
TGGGGCCTGATGGTGAAGAAATCTTCTGTGACGAACATGGCCGCGTCAAACTGCATTTCCCGTGGGATAGATATTCAAACGGCGATGAGCACAGCTCATGCTGGGTGCGAGTGTCACAAGGATGGGCAGGCAGCCAATACGGGATGATGGCTATCCCAAGAATTGGTCATGAAGTGATAGTATCGTTTTTGAATGGCGACCCAGACCAACCGATAGTCACAGGCCGCACCTACCATGCCAGCAACAAAGCGCCTTACACGCTGCCAGACAACAAAACCAAAACCGTGCTGCGCAGTGAAACCCACCAAGGTGAAGGGTTTAATGAGCTGAGCTTTGAAGACCAAGCAGGGCAAGAGAAAATCTACCTGCACGCGCAAAAAGACTATGAAGCACTGGTGCTCAATGATGCCACCAGTCACATCAAACACGATAGTCACCTGACGGTGGATAATGACCAGTTTAGCCATATCAAAAATAACCAACACCTAACGGTGGGTGGTGAGAGTCGCGAAGCCGTTCAAGGAAACCGAACGTTGATCATTAATGGTTCCTTACATGTAAAGTCGGGCCAAGTATGGGTTAATGAAGCGGGTGATGAAATCCATATTAAAGCTGGGCAAAAAGTTGTCATAGAAGCGGGCTCTGAAATTACGGTAAAAGCCGGTGGAAGTTTTGTTAAAGTGGATCCTGCTGGTGTCCATCTTTCTGGGGCGGGCGTTAATTTAAACTCAGGCGGAAGTGCTGGCAATGGCAGTGGTTTGAGTGGTGATTTACCGTTATTACCCGGTGAACTTGAACTGCAAAAGTCACCAGCACCACCACAAACTATCTCTTACCAAGCTCTATTGCGATCTGAAGAAGCGCGAATGCCAGCCGTAAAAGTATGTCCATTAGCAGGAGATGCCTAATGTTGAAATCGTGGTTTGAAGAACAGCCAGAACATCAATATTGGTTGGTTGATCATAAACTTCACAAGCTTGCTGTAGCGCAAAATGGTGGTTTTGGATTTGATGGTGCCATACCTGTGTTTTATGGTGCGATGTTTGACTCTGTGATGTCACTGTCACCGTGGCTAATTCCTGTATCAGCCTCTATTTTACAGTTGCCAAATAAAATGGTTAACCAAGGTTTAGGGCTTTCTAGTCGGGTATCAGAAAATGGCGTTATCGCTCACCTGAGAAGTTTATTGATAGCGGCGTTGGATGGTGAAGAAGTGTTGTTTCGCTTTTATGACTGTGAAGTAATTCTTCCCATGTTAGGCGCGATGGATGAGGCCGAGATAAATCAATTTTTAGGCAATATTAATCAATTAGTGGTGATTGATCACCATGAAGAAGACGCTCTCATTACCTTCAGTAATACCTCATGCAGTGAATTTGTGCTTCGTCACGGGACTTGGTGGAAGATGTCACCTCACCACCTAGCGCCTTTGTACAACGTAAATGTTCATTCCAACTCCTTAGAAAGACGTTGGTGGGAGCTACTGCCGCATCTTTTACAACGCCTAGAATCACCGCAGCAGACGATATTATCAGCCTTGCAATCAGCATTAGAAAAGCAAAATAGCTACGAGGTCGCAGAGCAGCATGCGTTAGTTGCGCTCGTCACTGCAACCGATACCGCGCTTGATGATTTATCCCATCCTTTACATTTAACATCGGATGAACTGAAAGAGTTAAAGGCCATTAAGGAGAGCTGGCAATGAGAAGTACAACAGGAGTTAGCCCTTTCTGCGCACCGTGTGAAAATCGAACGCATTGGATTGAAATTATCATCCGTGATGAGTTCAATAAGCCATTTAAAGGCATCACTGGTACTATCACTGACTCTGCAAAGCATGAATTTCCCATCGTATTAGGTGAAGCGCCTATCTTGCTTAAAACGCTTGCCCCCGGCCCGGTGACGCTCACTCTTGATGCTGAACAATGGTTAAGAGAGTCTCAGGGCAAACTGAGAACACCCAATAATGAAGCCGACCCTACTTTGGATTTTGCCAAGCAATACCAAGACCATTTAGGGAATAGTGCTAGTTTTCTAAACGTAACTACTGGCGATCTAACCGAATTAACACCAGAACAAGCTCTACCCGTAAGGCACCAAAAAGGCCAAGCAGATGTTTGTAATTTACTGACAGATAAAAGTTATGTTCTTAAAGTGAGAGGATTTAACTTTATTACATTGCGCGTAGGTATGTTTTTTGATGGTACGGCTAATAATAGCTACAGTGCGCAATGGGGGAAAACTCAGTTAGAGAATTACTATCAAACATGGAAAATGAAATACAACGTTGATTGCGACATTATTTCCAGAAAAACAGGGCGGCTTAAAAACGACATTCCTGCTACTCACTTATCGAGTGAGTGTTTTGATTATCCTAAAAAAGACAATTTCTTTATCTCGTTATTAAAAAATGATGCAGGTGAAGTAGAAACAGTGGCAGGCAGTGCTAGTAATGAGCTAACCAATGTACCGAAGTTGTTTGAACTTTATGAGAAAAATCAATTTTCTGAAAACAGGCTTGCCTATTCTATAGCTGAATATGTTACGGGTATTGGTACGGGAAATAGCACAAATATTGCACCAGCTGATGAATCGGAAATTTTTGGGCAGGGGGCTGGGATAGGTAAATATGGTGTGACCGCTAAAGTCAGTACTTCCATAGAGCAACTGTCAACGTCAATTATAAATATTAAATCAGTCTTTGCTGAAGCAGATCCGAATAGCGTTGACGGTTTTAATAAGCTGCAGTTTGATGTATTTGGCTTTAGTCGTGGAGCCGCTGCCGCAAGACATTTTATTAATGTAGTACTAGATGGCGAGCAGGGCGAGTTTGCTCAAGTGTTTAGCAAGGCGTGCCAAAAGAGCGATGTTCCCTTAGCTTATGGGTTTGATTGGAACGAAGCGGATGAGGCTAAAGCCAACTGTGAGATTACTTTTGCTGGCCTGTTTGATACCGTCGCTTCTGTGGTTGACCTACTTTCTTTTGACTTTTCAACTCATCATGACAATGGTGATGTGAGGCTATGGCTTGATCCTCAGCGCGTTCGGTGTGCTGTTCACTTAACCGCAGACCCTAGTATTGAGTGTCGCTATAACTTTAGCCTTAACCACCTTAACTCTGTTGGTTCGGTAGATCATTTTCATGAATTTGTCCTTCCTGGAGCCCATTCCGATATTGGTGGTGGTTACCATTCACGCCTGAGTTACAACAAGAGTGATTATCTCTTGCCGATATTGGAGAAAAAATTGGTGAAGCGGGCGAGTCGCTCTTTCACTGACCGTTGGGATAAGGATCGCGCCGAACAATACGTGAGAAAAAAACTGGCTGAGTATAAACGGCGTGATTTAGCCACCGGCTGGAAGGAGAGTGATTACACAGAGCCACAAATTGAGTTTATTAATCATGGTAAAAAAGAGGACGGCAGAGTGGTCGGTCGCCTTTATATACAGCGTAAGGTGGAAGGTGAACTCTCCCGTTTATACCTTAGATTAATGTATGGTTTAGCTGAGTTTCAGGGAGTACCAGTGGCTGATGATGATGGTTTTCTATGGCAAGACCCGGATCGTGGTGCTTATAGAGTTGTCGACTTTCCTGAACAATCGAATAATATTTTAGCTACCAGTTTTAAGATATTAAATCAAGAAGTACTGGATATGGCAAAGCAAGGGCAATATGCCAAGTTAGAGAGTGAGTTTGATGCAAAACGTAAACAAGAGTTGATGCAGTTAA
The DNA here is from genome assembly GCF_029478545.1 of Vibrio sp. 1180_3. Classification (NCBI taxonomy): domain Bacteria; kingdom Pseudomonadati; phylum Pseudomonadota; class Gammaproteobacteria; order Vibrionales; family Vibrionaceae; genus Vibrio; species Vibrio sp. 1180_3. Next base: position 25,543 of record NZ_SJFM01000040.1, on the reverse strand, counting down.
ACTTATTTCACCATTCATCTGATGATAGTTTTGCACTCAAACCGCTTTGGGATGAAAATCAAGGCTGCTACAAGCGTGCCAGCTACCGATGCGAAAAAGGGAAATAGAATGTATTTCAAAAGTGTATCTGTTTTGTTGATCACGGTATTGTTAAATGCCTGTTCATCTTATGCGGGGCCAATACCAGAGAAGGCATGGAGCGTTAGCGTCTCTATGCCCTCTTTTTACCCTGTTAAAGTGACTCAAGCTTATGGAATAAATGAGGCGCAAAACTGGACATCTCCTTTACATACCTTTTCTCATTTTATGAGAATCAGTGATCTAAAAAATGTTCAAGGTTGGTTACCTGAATATGATGGTTTTGGATTGCCTGTACATAGTTTTGCTATGAATACGCAGGGTGAGCAAGTTGTAAAGATTAAATTGCCACCAGATAGTCTTTACTTGTACTGGGTTTCACTTATTAACACTCAGTTTTATGTGACCAAATATACTGTATCTGAAGACGTGAAAAGTTTGATGGCGCAAAAAAGTCTTTACCAAAATAGAGATGGTTCATTGGGTAATGTTTGTTATCGCACCGAATTCGTGTTTGGTTTACTACCCAATGGGCAAGCCAAAGTTTGGCTAAGAGGTTGTGGCGAGACCGTCTATTTAGCCGAATTAGCACCAGATAAAGTCATGGATCGTGATAGCAACGGTTTTACAGCAGACACCTATAAAGAGGCTTCTTATTTAGGGCGTATTCACCAACGCGCAAAAGACGAAGGTGTATCAATTGACCCGATCCCTTGGGATAAGGTGAATAAGGTGTACTCTAGTGAAAAAATTATCCAATTGAATTGAAAGTAAATTACTTGCTGGATAAAAATCTGCTCTGGTGATTTTGTTGTAGTCATCATTAGACACGGAAACAGCCCGATTTTATCGGGTTTTTTCTTATCTGCTGCAAAACTCTTAAAGACATCAATCAAATGCTCAGGTATAAAAAGAACAACTGACCGCATTATTTTTCATACAGGGATAGGTATGTATATCCAAAACTTTGAGGCATTTTTAGTTGCCATTACCATCTTAACCTTAACACCAGGGCTAGACACCGCATTGGTTATTCGTAATACCTCTCGCGCTGGTTTTAGTGATGGATGCGTCACTAGTTTAGGTATCTGCGGCGGTCTTTTCGTTCATGCCACGTTTTCGGCGGTAGGTATTTCAGCGATCTTGGCACAATCCGCAGAGCTATTTCATTTCGTGAAAATGATCGGTGCTGCTTATTTGATTTGGCTAGGGCTTTCTAGCTTAAAAGCTCTGTTAAAAAATGGGCAAGGGATGAATATCTCCACCGTTTCTCACGGCGAGCTCAAACTCTCTCGTTCATTGCGTGAGGGCTTTCTATCGAATGTGCTTAACCCTAAAACAGCGGTATTCTATTTAGCATTTTTACCTCAGTTTATTAATCCAGAGTCTTCTCCATTATTTCAGTCATTATTTATGGCCGCTGTTCACTTTGTTATTGCCATGGTTTGGCAATGTGGGTTAGCGGGTGCACTAAGCTCTGCAAAGAATCTACTTAAAAATGCATCCTTTATGAAATGGATGGAAGGCACAACCGGTGTTGTACTTATTGGCCTGGGTCTCAAATTGTTACTTGAGAAAGAAACAATTCAATAAATAAAATTGTAGGATTTTTCCCAATGGATTTGCGCTGACATTTCCCTGAAATAACGTCCTTAAATATGAAGTATAAATACCCGCATGCGCTACTCGGTAGGAAATTGTGGGAGATGATGTGAATATTTTACTTATTTGTGCGGTTGTTTTGGTGTGTGTGTTGCTGTTTCTTGGAGGGATAGCGTTAGATCTTGGAGTGCCTACTGCAATCATTATTTTAGCAGTTTTAAATTGGTCCCACTCTTGCTTAGATAAACAGATACGTAAGCAAAAACACATGTCATTAAACCGCAGATAGGGCTGTTGAATACCTATCTGCGGTGTCGATTTAATATTGTGTCTGAACGGTATTCACAGCGTTTGAAGGTTGTTTTTCAAAGAACAGTTTCGTTTCTTCCATCACGACGTGGCGTAAGGCAATTAAACCAATGAGATTTGGAATGGCCATTAACCCGTTAACGATATCTGCAATGATCCAAATCATATCCAGATGCAAGAAAGCGCCAGATGCAACTAAACCGATAAATATCACTTTATAAGGCAAAACCGCTTTTGTGCCGAATAGGAATACCACGCAACGTTCACCATAGTAGTTCCAGCCCAAAATCGTAGTGAAAGCAAAAAACATCAAACCGATAGAGACAAGCATTGGTCCTAATGTTTGAGCATTTAAACCAACAGCAAATGCGTAAGTGGTCATCGCTGCACCAGAAAAATCGCTTTGCCATGCTCCGGTAAGTATTAATGCAAGGCCTGTCATCGTACAGATGATAATGGTGTCAAAGAACGTACCCGTCATCGAAATTAACCCCTGTTTTACACAAGAGTCTGTTTTCGCAGCGGCAGCAGCCATTGGCGCACTGCCAAGTCCAGATTCATTTGAAAAGACACCGCGTGCGATACCTGATTGAATAGCAAGCATGATGCTTGCCCCTAAAAAACCACCAGTAGCAGCGGTTGAGGTAAATGCAGAAGTAATGACAAGGCTGACTGCATCTAGCAGTTTATCACTATTACTCACGATTACACTTAAGCAGGCAACAATATAGAATAATGCCATTGCCGGTACGATTTTACCTGCCACGTTAGCAATCGATTTAATACCACCAACGGTGACAAAGGCGACTAAAAGCGTCAGAACTACAGCTGAAATTTCGCGAGATACACCAAATGAGATTTCAGTGGCGTCCAAAATGGCGTTTACTTGCGGGAAAGTGCCGATACCAAAGCAAGCCACGCCAATTGCAAACAGAGCAAATAGAACTGCTAGTGTTTTCGAACCAACACCATATTGTAAATAGTACATTGGGCCGCCAACCATTTGCCCTTTGTCATCGACTTTACGATATTTTACCGCGAGCAAGCATTCTGCATATTTTGTTGCCATACCAAATAGTGCCGCCAGCCACATCCAAAATAGTGCGCCCGGACCGCCCAGCTTAATTGCGGTTGCGACACCAACAATATTACCGGTACCGATAGTGGCGGATAATGCTGTGCAAAGCGCAGCAAAGCTTGATACATCACCTTGTTTATCCGATGACTTATCTTTGCTAAAGACCATTTTTAGTGCCGTTGGAAGGTGGCGAAACTGAATAAGTCCCAAACGAAAGGTAAAATAGACACCAGTACCCACTAATAAAATAAGAAGTGGTGGTCCCCAAATAAAGCTATCAACAGTTTCAAGTATAGATTGCAGGTTGTTCATGAATTCCCCTTAATAAAACAACAGTTAAGGAGAAGAGGGAAAGGGTAGTGATCAAATAGAACACGATAGGTATTGAATAGACAATAACTATTTAAAATTATAGCTTTCCACTCCTCTGTCCTTTTGCCTGAGAGTTTCACCCTATGACAGGGTTTGCTCCTTCGGCGACCGATTCAACGGTTCTCTCCAGAGGTTCCTCCAACTACAGTCCTCGCTTGTTCTGTAAATAGAACATTAGCACCTGAAAGATTTACTTCTTCGGTGGGTTAGTTTATTCAGTTAAGAATGAACTAGCCTCTCTCCTGCAGTCTTCATCGGAACTGACGGCAAGCAGTGCTTACCGTCAAGGCACGATATGTTACATAAAGAAGTTTGCAAAACAAGATAAATTGTGGCTTTAGTCTCATTTTTATATTGATCGATGAATTGTTGTCCAATCGATTTATCCAATGAGTAACAATGAAAAAAGATTAAGGTGAAAGTTTACGCAACTTGTCGATTGTTCTACTTTTCTCTGACCTTTGACGTGCTATAAATGGTATAAAATACGCTGGAGGAATAGTGCTATGACACGACTAATAACCATCGTTGTATTGATCGCTTTGGCGTTCATTTTGGTGCGTTTTCGCACTAATGAAAAATTGCAGAAAGGTGTTGTTATTACCTTACTGTCTGCTTTTGTAATCTACACAGCCTCAATTGTAATTGCTGAATTAACCCGCTGATGTTTATAGAGGAGTAAAAGAGTGGATAAACATACTGACATTGACGAACAAGAGGATGTAGTAGTCATTGAAGAACGAGATAAACGCACTTACGTTTATCTCGCATTGGCGGGAGTATTAGGCTTGGCACTAGGCGGCCTGATAGGTTCAAGTATCACCACTAATAAATGGCAAAAAAGCTATAGTCAATTGGAAGAAAAATATCAGCAGCTCAATGAAGACCGTACACAATTAGTTGAAACGGTAGAATTGAAAGTGGCAGCAGTTGACGCTGAAGTTGAGACTAAAATACAACGAGCATTGGATGAACAGAATTCACAGCATCAAGAACAATTGAATCAATTCCAAGAAAAATATAAAAAACTGGAATCAGAAAATAAGTTGCTACAGGCGAAACTCAATGATGAGAAAGAAAAGCTAGTAGAGGTTGCTCAAAGCAATAGTAAGCTCAATCGCCAGGCGGATATGCAAGCGACCATGTTTGAACGTTCACGTGAACTTTTCCAACGTGAGCTAAAAATTAAACAAGAGCTTGAAGCGCTAGAGAAAGAGAAACAGACCATTACTCCAAAGTTGAAGTTACTGAAGTCTGACTGTGACGCTTACTTGGAAGGTAAATCTTGGGATGCGAAATCAGATGCTTGTGATAAGCAAGATGCTGCGAATTCTCGTATCAGTCAAATTGACCAAATGATACAAGTACACCGCATGGACCTAGAGCAGATAAAAGTTTTAACAGAAGGTATCGGCTTGTAAGTTTAATTTTTTGTCTATGTATAAAGAAAAGCGCCTCCGAAAATAGAGGCGCTTTTTGTTTTATGCCGTTAAGTACGCTTTCACGAACTGGGCTATTTTAACCATATCAGCAACTGCAATGTACTCTTCAGTAGTATGAACTTTTGCCATGCCAGTAGAAAGATTGACTGTTGTTAACCCTTTTTCGTTGAAGTTGTTGGCGTCACTACCGCCGCCAGTACGCTTCGTTTTAGGTTCAATATCAATAGAATGGAAGGTGTTTTTGATTGCTACAATGTGCGGATGATCTTCATCCAAAACAAAGGCGTTATAAGCGCGTGTTGATTCAATCTCGACTTGTGCACCGTGTTTATCTGCCGTCGCTTGGAAAGTTGAAACCATGTGTTCAACTTGTTGGCTCAGTTTGTCATCATTCAATGAACGCGCTTCTGCGACAATTTTAATGTCTGGCATAACAATATTGGTTGCGCCACCACCTTGAACAATACCGATGTTGGCCGTGGTTTCTTCATCAATGCGTAACAACTTCATTTGAGTAATAGCGTCAGCGGCAACCATGATCGCGCTGATCCCTTCTTCAGGAGCAAGGCCTGCATGAGCAGGTTTGCCTTTGATTGTCGCTACAATCTTTTGTTGGCCTGGTGCGGCTTTTACTATAGTGCCGATTGGACCGCCAGTATCTAACACAATGGCTTTCGTTGATTGAATGTTCGTCATATCGAATTGTTTTGAGCCTTGAAGACCACCTTCTTCATGAACCGTAAAGGCAATTTCAATAGTTTTGTGCTGCAGATTTTCAGCTTGAATACAGCGAATGGCCTCGATAATAGCAGCAATACCTGACTTATCATCGCCACCTAAAATGGTATCGCCTTGAGAGCGAATAATGCCATTGTCGATAATCGGTGTAATGCTCATGCCGGGCTTTACGGTATCCATATGGCAGCTTAATACGACACTGTCGTTTATTTGGCCTTCTAAGCGAGCATAAATATTGAAGCCATTAGAGACTTGCTCTGGCACTGCAAGCTTATGAACGGTAAAGCCTAGCCCTTCAAGCTGTGTTGCTAAGGTTTCAGCAATTTGCTTTTCATTGCCTGATTCACTATCAATTTTGATCAAATCAAAGAAGTGCTCAACCAAACGTTGCTCATTTATGGAATTCATTGTGTCTTACCTTGTAGGGAACAGAAGCGATACCTTATCGCGTGTTACAGGGTCAAGATGCTGAGGTAAATCAAAAAATACCGATAAAATAAAACCGTCTAATTACTGACATTGAGCAAGTTTATCTGTTTTGGCTAAGCCACTAACTTTTTTGTATGAAAATCTATTGGTCCATCTTTAGATGAATATCTGCAAGCATTAGTGGGCGATGAAAATAGTAACCTTGCTGGAATTGTACCCCTTTTGCTGCTAAGTAGCGGGCTTGTTCTTCTGTCTCGACACCTTCAGCAATAATTGCGATATTTAAACTATGCGCGAGGTCTATGATGGCATTCAAAACAGGTGCGTTAACCGATTGCAGTCCAATAGTATCAACAAAACATTTATCGATTTTTAAGCAATCAAAAGTGATATTTTGCAACACAGAAAGAGTGGTATGTCCGGTACCAAAATCATCGATGAAAACTTGAATACCTAATTTTCGTACCTCTTCTACGGCTTCTTGCCCTTGTTCATCCAGTAACTGTCTTTCAGTGATTTCGATATCAAAATTGATATTGATATCCTTAAAAGCTCGACCATATTGTTCAAGCCGTTGTAAACAAAGGTCATTGAGAAGGTATGAAGGAGGAACATTGACCCCAAGGTGGAACTTATCTTGGATAGTGATCATTTTCCAATCTTCAAAAGCATGTTCAATCACGTAGTCGGTAATTTGATTAATTAACCCATGCTCTTCAGCTAAAGGAATAAAGGTATCTGGTCGGATAAATCCAAGGCTTGGATGCACCCAACGAATCAAAGCTTCTGCACCGATAATAGAATGATCGTCACTAGAAATGATCGGTTGATACATTAAAAACAACTCTTTATTTACTAGTGCTCTTTTTAAATCATCAACTAACGAGTTTCGTTTACTAAACCATTGAAAAAATATGAAAATCAATATTGATATTGCCAAAGAGACTGGAATAGCACCGAGGAAACTAAAAATAACCCTTGAATCAACAAAATTAGAACTAGCTTCAACCATTAGGGAAAAATCGTAACGGCTTGATTTGACAATTTGACTTGGATTTTGACTGACAAATTCTTTATTTGCTGGGTAGTAAAGCTCACCTAACTTCACAACAATCTTTTTTATACGCTTATCAGAGCCATGTCCCAAGCGAGCAGAAACATAATGCCTATCCATAATGGACACAGCACCACGTTGCGGATTGTTCTTATCGACATCGACCACGACTAACGTGCGATTGTCAGGATCACCCTCTAAATCAAGTAAGAATTCTCTTGCATTCAAGCCATTCGCCGATACGCGATGACTGATATCGGTGTGCCTAACCCCACGTTTTGAAGAGCAGGTGATGGTTTGATTTTCGACAATTAGCATCTCCCTTAAGTTGCTCTCAAAAAGAAAGTTATTTTGAATCTGAGCGCAGTTATTGGTGCGATAGAGCGCTTGATAATTATTTTCTTTCAAATCATCAATGAGGTGCTCTATCCGCTTTACATAAGAGGTGCCAATCGTCTCTAAATTGTTATTGATAGCTTTTAGGTTAACTTGATACGCCACAGAAAAAACGATAGGGACTGGTAGTATTAAAACAGCAAACGCTTTTGTGATCAGTCTTCGTTGGCTATCTGTGAATCTTTTGAGCATAAGTTAAATTTTCTACCTATCTGTTTATAAAAAGGAGTCGCAGTATAAAGATATAGTGCTGCATTAATAGACACTATTGAGAGAATTAACACAACAATTACACTGTAGGATTATTCTTAATAGAGTTATTGCACTAATTATCGTGATTGTAGTAATAATGTTACATTGTAATTATTAGAATACTCTATCTCTCATAGTTGGCTAGCTTTTTATTATAGAGTTAATTTAATTTAACTATTTGTATTTAAGAGTTTTATATTGACGTGCATACAATTTTCCCTGAGGATCATAATCCTTGTGGATGCCCACTCTTTCAGTGTAACAATTTGATTACATTTTGCGGCGGATGAGGTAGCTGCACCATTTTCCGTTCAGTTATTCCTTTTTGCCAAAAATTGCGTAATTTTCTTTAAATAGCTTATCAAAACATAGATAAATTTTTAAAGCATGGTAACGCTTGTGCACTGAAGGAGTAGAAAAGATGGCAGCAACCTATAATCCACTAGGTACTGATGGTTTTGAGTTTGTGGAATATACAGCCGCAAACCAAGCAGGGATCAAGCAATTAAAAGCGCTATTTATGTCATTAGGCTTTGCCGAAATAGCAAAGCATCGCTCAAAAGAGGCTTGGCTATACCGCCAAGGAGACATCAATTTCATTGTTAACGCTCAACCGCATAGTCAAGCGGAGTCGTTTGCTCGTGAGCATGGACCTTCAGTTTGTGGTATGGCATTTCGTGTTGCAGACGCTAGCCTTGCGATGGAACATGCGTTAGCCAATGGTGGTAAAGAATACAAAACTCAGATTGGGCCAATGGAGCTCAGTATTCCAGCTATTTACGGAATTGGCGACAGCTTACTCTATTTTGTGGATCGCTATGGCAGCCAAAGTATTTACGATGTGGATTTCAAATTTTACCCCGATGCCGTTGAGCGCGTAGCAACCGCGAATGTTGGCTTATATGAAATAGACCACTTAACGCATAATGTAAAACAGGGACACATGGATGTGTGGTCTGGTTTCTATGAGCGTATTGGTAATTTCAGAGAAATCCGTTATTTCGATATTGAAGGCAAGCTGACAGGGTTAGTGAGTCGAGCAATGACAGCACCATGTGGCAAAATCCGCATTCCTATTAACGAATCTTCAGACGATAAATCACAGATAGAAGAATTTATCCGTGAATATAATGGTGAAGGTATTCAGCATATTGCGTTAGCGACAGATGATATTTACGCCACCGTGAACACACTGCGTGAACGTGGTATGGATTTCATGCCCACCCCAGATACCTATTATGAGAAAGTCAATGAGCGGGTCGAAGGGCACCAAGAAGATGTTGAACAGTTGAAAGATCTGCGTATTTTGATTGATGGCGCACCAATGAAAGATGGCATTTTGTTGCAAATCTTCACTCAAACCGTCATTGGTCCGGTCTTTTTTGAAATCATTCAACGTAAGGGTAATGAAGGATTTGGGGAAGGGAATTTCAAAGCACTGTTTGAATCGATTGAAGAAGACCAAATTCGCCGAGGAGTACTAAGCGATGCATAAATGGATCACATTCCCTCATCGAGAAGGGGTGTGCTCTAAACAAGCGCACGCCGATTTTCCGCAACAGGCAATATACGAAAGAGAAGCCGGACGCAGTGGCTTTTTTGGTCCGGCGGCACATTTTCATCATCAACATGCTCCGACTGGGTGGGTTGAATGGCAAGGTGAGTTGAGACCAAGAGCATTCAACTTTAACCATGTCGAACAGGCCAAACAATCTTCTCCTTGGGCTGTGCCCCATCTTTTACACAACGCCAACTGCAAAGTGCGTGTCTGGAAAGTAGCACAAGCCATGACCCATCTAGTTCGTAACGCTGATGGTGATGAACTGCTTTTCATCCATCAAGGTAAAGCGGATTTATATTGTGACTATGGGCATTTAAATGTCACCGAAGGGGACTATGTTGTGATCCCTCGTGGCACTAATTGGCGTTTAGCTCCGAGCGAACCAATGTTTATTCTGATGATAGAAAATACCGATGCAGCGTATTCTCTGCCAGAAAAAGGACTGGTCGGAAATCATGCAATCTTTGACCCGGCGGTGTTAGAAGTCCCTTCAATCAATGAGCAGTTCAGAGCTCAGTATTCAGAGCAGAGCACGCAAGTAGAGCTAAAGCGTCACGAAAAAGTGAGCGTGATTACTTATCCATTTAATCCTTTAGATGCCATTGGCTGGCATGGTGATCTCGCGGTAGTCAAACTGAATTGGCGAGATATTCGTCCCTTAATGTCGCACCGCTACCATTTACCTCCATCCGCCCACACGACCTTCGTTGGACAAGGTTTTGTGGTATGTACATTTGTTCCGCGTCCGATTGAAAGTGACCCCGGAGCATTGAAGGTGCCGTTTTACCATAACAATGATGACTACGATGAAGTGCTGTTTTATCACGCTGGTGATTTTTTCAGTCGCGACAATATTGAAGCAGGTATGGTTACGTTTCATCCGGCAGGGTTTACGCATGGACCGCATCCGAAAGCGTTTAAAGCAGGACAAGAATATAAGAAAAAATTCACAGACGAAGTCGCGGTGATGATTGATACTCGTCATGCATTGCAATTTAGTGACGCAGCGCAGCTAGTGGAAAATAAGCACTATGTCTACAGTTGGAAAACGACGCAAGAGTAGGGAGATAAAATGAAATTAGCAACGCTCAAAAATAACACGCGAGATGGTCTGCTGGTGGTAGTCAACAAAGAGTTAACAAAATGTGTTGCGGTGCCTGATATAGCAGAAAATCTTCAGCAAGCATTGGACCGTTGGCATCACTTTGAACCGATGTTGCACGAGGTTTACACAGCTCTAAACGAGGGTAAATTACTGCATGAAATAGCGTTTGATCCAACCTTATGTCATTCACCACTTCCACGTGCTTACCAATGGGCCGACGGTTCGGCGTACGTCAATCACGTGGAGTTAGTCAGGAAAGCACGTGGTGCTGAGATCCCAGACAGTTTTTGGAGTGACCCACTGATGTATCAAGGCGGTTCAGATGCATTTTTAGGCCCGTGTGATGAGATTAAAATAGTTAGTGAAGAGTGGGGAATAGACTTTGAAGCCGAGGTCGCTGTGATTACAGACGATGTGCCGATGGGTGCGACAGCAGACGAGTCGGCCCAGGCTATCCGCTTAGTAATGCTGGTGAATGATGTATCGTTGCGGGGATTAATTCCTCAAGAATTGGCCAAAGGTTTTGGTTTCTTCCAATCGAAGCCGTCATCTGCGTTTTCACCGGTAGCTGTCACGCCCGATGAATTGGCTGAACATTGGGACGGGGGCAAGCTCAATTTACCTCTACTTTCTACTTATAACGGTCGTGCATTTGGTTGTCCTAATGCAGGCGTTGATATGACCTTTGAATTTCCACAATTGATTGCCCACGCGGCAAAAACTCGTCCACTCTGCTCAGGTACGATCATCGGTTCTGGTACGGTATCGAACAAGCAAGGAACGGACTACGGAACCTCTATTGAAGAGGGGGGGGTTGGTTACTCCTGCATTGCCGAAGTACGGATGATTGAAACGATTCGAGATGGTAAACCGAGCACGGAGTTTATGAAATTTGGTGACACCATCAAATTAGAAATGCGAGATAAACATGGCAATAGCTTGTTTGGCAGCATAGAACAGAAAGTGGTGAAATATTAATGGCAGACATAAAATTGTATGGATACTGGCGTTCTTCGGCTGCGTATCGAGTAAGAATTGCACTTAATTTGAAAAAATTAACCTACAAGCAAGTTCCGATTCACCTTGTCAAAAGTGGTGGAGTTCAGCATTCTCCGGAGTTCAGTGCGCTTAACCCTAGCGAATTGATCCCAGTACTTGCAGATGGCGAACTATGTATCAACCAATCGCTAACAATTATCGAATATCTCGATGATGTGTATCCTGACATTCGTTTAATCCCTGAGTCTGGCAAAGAAAAATATCTGGTTAAATCACTGACTCAAGATATTGCTATAGATATTCATCCGCTTAATAATTTGCGGGTGTTGCAGTATTTAACCAGTGAATTGGGCGTGAGTGAATCGCAGAAAAGTGATTGGTATAGGCACTGGATCCAGACTGGTTTTCACGGATTAGAGAAGAAATTGGCACAAGTGGCGGGGACTCATTGCGTTGGTGATCAAATAAGCCTCGTCGATGTCTGTTTAGTTCCCCAAGTGTATAACGCTGAACGGTTTAGTCTTGATATTAGCCAGTTCCCTAACATTGAGCGCATAACCGCCAATCTTAGAGCTCATCCTGCTTTTATAGCAGCAGAACCTGAAAATCAGCCTGATGCGGAAATCTAATAAACTAGCCTGATATTGGGCTAGCTTCACTTCCAAAAATAGACTTTTATAACCTGCTGAAGAAGTTAGCGCGGTATACTGTTGTTTGAATGGTAAAAGATCGCTAGAATGCAATTCTTATTGATAATGAGAGCTTTTATCAATAAGATTGCACGCACTGCTTTGATGGTAATAAATAACGTCTATGAATCCTTTTAAAATAAGTTTGCTCTTTGTCGCAACCACAAGCTTGCTCGGCGCAAATGCTTCAACGTTAAGCGATGCTAACGCAATTCAAAATAGCACCAACTCAATGTCTGCCCTTAGTCAGCAGAGTATTAATCACAGTTCACAACAGGCTTTGCAACTGCAAGCTGAAATTGATCAACTTAAAGAAGACGTAAAAAACATCACCATTTACCGTAATCATTTAGCGTCATTGGTTGAAAGCCAAAATCAAGAAACTCAAAGTCTTGCTCATCAAATTGAAGAAATAAAACTAACACGTCAGGGGATAGTCCCTTTGATGTACAAAATGATTGATGGGTTGCGCATTATCGTTGAAAGTGATCGACCACTAAAACGTGGACAACGTTTGGAACGCATAGAAAAACTTCAAACGATGATGACCAGAGCCGATGTCAGTGACGCTGAAAAATATCGTCGAATTCTTGAGACTTACCAAATTGAAATTGATTACGGGACTAAACTTGGTGCTTACCAAGGTTCGATCACTTTGAATTCCGCTGAAACTATTGAAGCTGATATTTTATACGTTGGGCGTATATCTTTGGTAGCGAGAAGCTTCAATGGCAAACATTATTGGGCTTGGGATCAACAGTCTCAACAGTGGAATTCAGTGGATACAAACGCATACAGTGAGTTAGATAATGCATTCAAAATGGCAAGCAGCCTGATAACACCAAACTTAATGACGGTGCCTGTTTCACTTAACCAGAAACAGGAGCAATAAAATGAACAAGTTATTAAAAATTTCTTCGCTCGTTTTTGCTCTGCTTTCATTGCATGCTTTTGCCAATGCTGAGTTAGTGACCAGTGCTAAACAAGAAAACCAGAAGCAGCAAACGCATAACATTGAACGAGAAGCCGGCTTTAAGCAGACAGAGCAACAATTACGCGCAACTAAGCAAGAATTAGAAACCCAACGTAAGGCACTCCAAGCGCAGGCCGACCAGCTCAGTAAACAGTTTAGTGATAACGAAAACACCTTAGCTAGATTAGAAGAACAGTTGCGCTTAGAAACAGGCAGCTTGGGTGAGCTATTTGGTGTGGTACGTCAAAATGCCAAATCGTTGAGTGGCGAGTTGCAGCAATCTATTACCGCTGTTGATCGCCATCAATACACAGCGCAAGTCGATGAAATTGTTGCAGCAAAATCATTACCTTCGATGACACAACTGACCGGATTGTGGCGCAGTTTTAATGAGCAGATCATCGCAAGTGGTGAGCTTAGTCATGTTGACGTCGATTTTATTGATGGTGACGGCGTCACAAAATCCATCCCTGCTTATCGCATCGCTACCTTTGGCCTTGTATCTGATCAAGGCTATGTGAAATGGAACAGTGATAAACAGGTGGCGACAAGCTACCCTAAACAACCTGAAAATACTCCTACGCTGGTCAACATGGCAAGCAGTGGTGTACAAATGTTGGTGGTGGATCCATCGCGTGGAGTGATGCTGGAGCAACTCGCGCAAGTGCCGACATTGATGGAACGCTTACAAGCTGGTGGAGTTGTGGGTAATATTATTTTGGTAGTCTTGGTGATCGGGTTGTTGATTGGACTTTATCGCGGTTCGGTGTTGGTCATTACTCATCATAAGATCAAAGCGCAATTAAAAGATCCTCAGCAAATCGGCAATAACCCTTTAGGTCGTATATTAACAGTCTATAGCAAAGAACAAAATCGCAGCGTTGAAGCGTTGGAACTTCGTTTATTAGAAGCGGTAGTCGACGAGCAAGCTCATCTTGAACAAGGTTTATCGATGCTTAAATTGTTGGCAGCGATTGCTCCTATGCTCGGATTGTTGGGAACGGTCACAGGAATGATTGAAACTTTCCAAGTAATCACCCAGTTTGGTAATGGTGATCCGAAAGTGATGGCGGGAGGTATCTCCATGGCACTAGTAACGACAGTACTTGGTTTGATCGCGGCGATGCCATTGCTGTTGGCACACAATATCTTGAGCTCTCAGGCTGAAAACATTCGCACTATATTGGAAAAACAAGGTATTGGTTTGGTTGCAGAGCAAGCTGAGCAAGACTGCTTGTCTGTTAATCCTGCCGCAGCCGAGGTTGCAGCGTAATGAGCAGCGTATTGCCAAGTGCTTTGCTAGCCAATGATTGGGGGGCGACATTGCAGCAATTTATGCAACAAGGCGGCATCGTATTATGGTGGTTAGCTGGTGTAGTGGCTTTATATTGGTTACTTATTGTTGAGCGAGTGCTGTTTATACTGTTTGCTTTTCCCAAACTTCGTAAAACGTGGTTAGATGAATGGCATCAACGAGTCGATCACCATTCATGGTATGCGCACGCCATTCGCGACGGATGGCTAGGGCAAGCACAACGTTTACTGCGCCAAAACCTCAATATGATAAAACTGCTCGTTACTCTATGCCCAATGCTTGGTTTGCTTGGTACCGTAACTGGGATGATTTCAGTGTTTGATGTTATGGCGAACCAAGGTAGCAGTGACCCTAAATTGATGGCATCGGGTATTTCATTGGCCACGTTACCAACCATGGCAGGTATGGTTGCAGCGTTAGCTGGCGTCTTTGTTCACGCTCGTTTAGCAAAGGCGTGCCATCTGCTTGAACTAAAATTAGAAAAATCATTAAGGAGTTTGCGATGAGATTAGGCAGACGCCACCAAAAAAATGATGAAGCGCAAATCGATTTAACCTCGATGCTCGATATTGTTTTTATTATGTTGATTTTCTTTATTGTTACCAGTTCATTTGTTCGAGAATCTGGCGTTGAAGTGAATCGACCGCAAGCTTCGCATGCGGTGAGTCAAAAAGACGCGGGGATTTTCGTCGCAATTAATGCGGCAAATGATATCTATATTGATAAACGTCTGATTGATGCAGAGCGAGTTGAAGCGACATTAGAGCACCTGCTATTAGAGCAGCCAGATGCTTCACTGGTTATTCAAGCTGACGAACATGCTTACAATGGCACGGTTGTTAAGGTCATGGACGCGGCAAAAGGGGCTGGAGTGAAAAACATCGCATTGGCTGCGGAAAAACGCTGATGCTACGATTATTCATTGCATTGCCTTTTGCTGGCATCATCTCGCTAGCATTATTCAGTTTTATGTCATGGATGATAGATAACGGCCATCAACGGGTTACTGAAAGTGCTCAAGCGCTCAGCTTTACTATGATTATGGTTGAGCAAGAGCAGGATCTTCAACGTCGTCAACGTAGCTTACCAGAGCCATTACAACTACCAGAGCCACCACCACAATCACCCGTAACACAGGCCCAAACGGTAGCAGTTGAAACGTTAGCCGCTAACGCATTGCCTGCGTTAGGGCTAGATACCGTAATGAATGGAGTCGCAATTAGTGCGCCTACTTTCGGTGACTTTGGCACTAATCAACAGGCAATGCCGCTGTATCGTGTTGAGCCTGTTTATCCAGCCAAGGCGCTTAAACGTAGTGTAGAAGGGTTTGTTACGCTGAGCTTTACCATCGATGAGATGGGCAAAGCGACCAATATTAAAGTCGTGGAAGCAAAGCCAGTGAGGATGTTTGAGCGGGAAGCGATACAAGCAGTGAAAAAATGGAAATATCAGCCGCAAATTGTCGATGGACAAGCCATATCACAAAATGGGCAAACTGTAACGGTGGAGTTTAAAATCGCCAAATGATAAAACGACTTTTCATTAGCTTGCCGTTGTTTATTGTATCGCTAGCCCTAAATGCCAGTGAATTAAGCCCAATAACAGCGATAAAAGTACAAAAAGCGCAGCAACTTGCACAACAAGAAAAGCTGATACAAGCGATAGATGAACTGCGCCATTTAGAGAGTTCGAGAAGCTACGACAAAGCTTTTATCGCGCGTATGTTAGGCGTTTTTTATTGGCAAAATAACCAGACACAGCAAGCTATTTCCCAAATAAAATATGCGGTTGAAAGTGGTGAACTTAACGACCAACAAACGTGGACAACCGAGCGCATGTTGGCTGATTTATATGTTAATGAAGGTCAATTTGAACAAGCACTACCACATTATTATCAATTAGTTAAAAATGTTCCAGACTCACAAAGCGCACCACTATTATGGTTGCGTATTTCTCAGACTCATTACCAATTAGCTCAATGGCGTAAGGTGCTAAAGGCGTTAGATCAATATCAAAACCTAGCCGCAATGAATAGCAAAACGCCACTCTCTCTTAAGCTTGGGGCGCAACTTCAGCTTGAACAATGGAAAGAGGCTATTCCAACTCTGAAAAATTTGATTGCTTTGGAGCCGAATAAATCAAATTGGTGGCTTCAATTAGTAGGATTGCACCTGCGTTTAGATCAGCGACGCCAAGCGCTTAATAGTTTAGCGCTAGCCAAGCTGCAAGGTGTTGAGTTATCAGAGAAAGATACACATCTATTAGCGCAACTTTATGCGCAAAATGGCATTCCAGAACGTGCCGCGAAAACGATGCAAACTCTGCCTGATATCAATAGCGATGTGTTATTAATCACAGAGCAAGCAACGTATTGGCAACAAGCCAGAGAATGGCAAAGAGCCATAGAAACTTGGTTAATTGCCGCTCAATTTGATAATAAGTACTTTTGGCAAGTTGCATTGCTGTATAACCAACAAGGGCAATACAATCAAGCATTAGTAGCGCTCGATAAGATCACAACAAAAGAGAAGCAGGCTGATGTTGCATTAGTTCGTGTACAAGCGCTGTATAAACTCAATCAACTGGATACGGCGCTGTACCAAGCGAAGCAAGCAGAAATTATTCAGCCTTCACAAGCGGCCAAAGGATGGATCAAGTTTTTGATTCAGTTACAACAAATCAAAAAAGATAAGTCCATTCAGTCTTAAGAGGCGTGGAGTATCTGTTGATGATTCACAAGTTTTTGCATTGAAAAAGCGTTAATGATAACTATTTGCATTAGTTTGTGGCGCGCTTTATGATTTAATCCCTTTTCATTATTTGTTCGTACCATGAGTCAATCACTAGTCACACAACTTTTTCAAGATGCAAACCAAATTACTCCCTACCTTCGGGGGTATACTGATTTTCCCCAGCATGTGGAATCTATTCAAGTTAATAAGGATAATAGCGTTCTCATCCAGCAGTTATATAACGAGCTTGCTCAATCTAGCCCTGAAGGGGGGGCAGCGTACTGGTTAACTCGAACATGGGATCTTCTCTGCTGGCAGCCCGTCTATCTTTGTTTCTTGTCCATTTATCGTTTGAATGCGTTGCCTGACATTTACAATATGACGCAGTTTAAACAACCTAAGTTTGTTTCCGGCTTTTATTTTCATCGCACAGAGTTCATTCACGGATCACAATCACTATTGATTGAGCAAGCGGGTCAGCAACTCACGTCGCTATTTGAAACGTATCGCCAACAGATGGATCCATGGGTGCGGATCCGTCCAGGTTTTACGCGTCACTTATTGGCAGATGGTCTACTCAATTGTTTAGTGAAGTTACAAAGTACTAATCCGGGCTACAGCAATGAACGGATCATAGAACAAGCATTACAATGGTTAGAGGCGTGTAATCTGCCTAAAAAGCACTTATCGAGTTTACAAGCGAAAGATCAAAACACGCCCTTGCAGTTAATTCGTACAAGTTGCTGTTTAGTGTATAAATGCGAGGGCAGAAGCCTCTGTTCAGACTGCCCTCGATTGCGTCGAGATAATTAAGTCGGATGTATCAATGGACAGTTTTGTTGCCAGCCGAAGGGAAGGATAACTGAACGGATGGTCGAATGCTCAGTAACAAGATCAATACAGAAAAACCGATACAAACAAATATAGGATAGTGCGCAGAGTACATCGCTAAGTAAGCCAGTAAGGAAGCCAGACCATAACCAAGGGTATGAGACATAGCAATGTATCCCGCCACAGCTCCAGGACGGCTTTCATCACATTGAGTGGCGAAGGTAGTGTATGCTGGAACAAGCAGAGCTGCTCCAATCGCTGATATCGCCATTGCGAGAGCGAAGAATTCAATGTAAGGCAATAGAAACAGTCCCAAGCCAATGAACAGTAATAATGCACCAGTTTGATACATTCGGTGCAGTGACATCTTTTTCTTTTTGATCACCAGAACTTGCGTAGCCAATGTAAATGCTGCGCTGATGGTTAATAAAATCCCGATCACATCGCTTACTTTAGCAATTGACCAATCCGTTATGCTGAGTATTAGCGGGGAAAAACTGTATTGCAGCAAAGCGATCACTGCGCACAAAAGTAAGCCAGACAGCAGATATGGCCATAGTTGGCGTTGTGGTAACCAAGGTGAAGATGAACCTTTAGAATGCCTCGTACTAGTGTCTGTTAGTGGTGTGGGTAAGTAGAGTGCAACCACTAAAGCGATCATCGGAAAGAGAATCATCCCCGCTAAAGGGGCAAATACATGAATTTTTAAAGCCCCGATCGCAATGAGCGGTCCAATTAAGCGACCAGCACTTAGGCCGATACTGACCGAAGTAATTGCCTGTAAGCGGTTTTGTTGTCCGCATAACAAAATAGCCCAGTGCTGACTTGCAGGCACCATTCCCGACACTGTACAGCCATATATCACCCGAGCTATGACTAACCCAGCTAACCAATACCAATCAGAAACATTGGTATCTACTATGAATGAACGGCTCATTGCAGTAAAAAATAACAATAGTAGAAAACTGATACTCATCCCTAGTAGTGCTTGTAATACGACGTTTTTGGGACCATGAGCGTCACTATATCGGCCCCAAAATGGCGCAGAAGGCAGGAATAAAAAACTGCCAATAGCGATGACAATCGACCATGTTGGTAAGTTAAATGCAGAATGTTCAACCAAAAAGGGAAGGGAGACTAATAATCCATTCTGCCCAACTCCCATTAGGGCGGCGACGAATGCAATGGCTGTTAACTCAAATGTCGAGGCGTTTTTTCTTCCAAGTAGTTTATTCATCTCTAACAACAAAGCGTGGGGAATGTATGCTACATCCTACTGATAATAAATGATTGTGAAAACCATTATCATTAAGATTAAGTTGTGATATCTTCACATGCTATTGACTTTATCGTGAAGAATGATGTTTTAGCATGTATCAACTTATCGATGCGGCGTTTGAAATTGATGGCAAACGCATACTCCACCCAACCACACTGACCTTGCACAAGGGTAAAGTAACGACATTGCTTGGCCACAACGGATGTGGAAAATCCACATTAATGAAGTTACTTAGCCGTCAAAACTTTCCTAGTCAGGGACACATTTTGCTAAGAGGTAAGGGTGTGGAACGGTACAGTGCCTCCGATTTTGCACTTAATGTGGCTTATTTACCGCAACATCCACCCATTACTGATGGGGTGACGGTACGAGAATTGGTTTGCTTCGGACGTTATCCGTGGAAAGGAGCATTCGGTCGCTACTCTGCGCAAGATTATCACATTGTTGATCAAGCAATAGAGCGAGTTGGGCTAAGCGCGTTTTCAAGTCGTTATGTGGCCACTTTATCGGGTGGTGAGCGTCAACGAGCTTGGGTAGCAATGTTGCTAGCCCAGCAGAGCGAATGCATTTTATTAGATGAACCGACATCGGCATTAGACGTTGCCCATCAGCATGAGCTGCTCACCTTGGTACGTGAGCTCAATCAATCAGTTGGTATAACCGTGATTATGGTACTGCATGATGTGAATATGGCCGCTAAATTTAGTGATCAACTGGTCGCACTTCATTCAGGGAGAGTAATTGCTCAAGGCGCACCCAAAGATTTAATGAAACCGAAAGTACTCCAATCTATCTACGGCATGGAGTTAGCACTGTTTCATCATCCTCAAACTGGCCAGCCAATCAGTTACATCCCCTAATCAATAATGCTAAAAGGATCAAATTGTGAAATCGTATTTTTTGTTGTTGAGTTTGCTGCTGACCACCACGGTACAAGCCATTACCGTCGAGCATGAATTGGGCTCAACAACCTTTGAACATCGACCAAAAACAATCGCCACACTCGATTGGGCATTAACGGAAACCGTATTAAGTTTAGGCGTTAACCCTGTAGGAGTTGCTGATGTAAAAGGCTACCAAACTTGGGTAAGTGAACCAAGATTAAGTGATAGCGTCGCTGATGTCGGTTCACGTCGAGAGCCAAATTTAGAACTACTAACACAGCTAAAACCTGATGTTATCCTTATAAGCCAAGCGATGAGTCACGCCTACCCGCAACTGAATATGATTGCACCAACCTTGGTATACAGCATTTATAGCCCTAAAAAAACACCGTTGGAAAATGCCAAAGCTATCACGAAACAATTGGGTGAATTATTCAATAAATCCGTTCAAGCTGAAGCGGTGATTGCTCAAACAAATGCGAAGTTAGAGCTCAATGGTCAGTACATGCGTCAGTACAAAAATTCCGATCGACCTTTACTGTTTGTTCGATTTCTTAACGAGAAAACTGTACGTATTCACGGTAATGGGTCTTTATCTCAAGATGTTTTACAACAGATGGGCCTAGTTAATTCATGGCGCGATACTACTAATATGTGGGGTTTTACCACCGCAGGCATCGAAAAGCTGGCAGAACATCAAGTCGCACGTGTCTTACTTTTTGGCCCACTACAACCAGAAGAACGCAGTGTGTTAGAGCAATCGGCACTATTTCAAACGATGGCTTTTAGTCGTCAAGGTTTGGTGTATGAGCTTCCGCCAATTTGGACCTTTGGTGGGTTGATCTCTGCACAGCGTTTTAGTGACCAGATTACTAAACTTGTTGCACTGTGAAGTGAATATGTCTCCATCACTATCGCTAGCCGTAAATTATCGTCACTCAAAATGGCTACTTTGCGCCATATTTTGTTTTGGACTTATTGCGTCGTTATTGCAGCTGAGCATACCTTATCACCAAGGCTTGCCACTATTGTGGCAAACCTTATTTCATTATGATGCCAACAATTATCAACATTTGATCGTCAACTTAACCTATTTGCCGCGATTGGCAATGGCAGTGTTGTGTGGTTTCGGACTAGCGGTTGCAGGCTCGGTAATGCAATATGTGTTGCGAAACCCTATTGCATCGCCAACCACACTAGGGGTCGCCTCTGGTGCTGAATTAGGAATGGTGTTGGGGATTTTATTTCTTCCCAGTTCGTTTTCTATCTCCGGATTTATTCCGGCATTTTTTGGTGGCTGTTTCGCAACGTTATTAGTATTTTTACTTTCCGCAAAAAGAGGTTTTGCACCTATCCATATGGTGCTTGCAGGGATGGTGATCAGTTTGTTCTTTGGTTCATTAAACACCATGCTTTTGTTATTGAACGAACAGAAACTCACTAGCGTCTTTGTATGGGGAGCCGGGGCGTTAAACCAAAATGGCTGGCGAAGTGTCATTTTTTTATTACCAATGATCAGTGTGCCAGTTGCATTACTCTTGCTGCTGCAACGACCTTTGGCTTCGCTACAGCTCGGAGATTCAGTATCAGCTTCTTTGGGAGTGAAGGTAAAACAGGTCAAAGTGGCATGCTTAGTTTTAGCCATTTTTATTACTGCTGCTATTGTCAGTGAAGTTGGCTTGATCGGTTTTATCGGTATTGTTGCGCCAGCAATTGCACGTATGTTCGGTGCGCGAAAACTGCCCGTGCAACTGCTTAGCAGTGGAATTATTGGTTCTGCCATGCTGCTACTGGCTGATTTGATTGTGCAACCTTTGTCAGGTGTAGGGGGGGAATTACTACCGACAGGTGCGATGACAGCGTTACTTGGTGCGCCATTTTTGCTTTTGTTGCTACAGCGCCAAATATTTAAGTCAGATCTAAAAGCTCGTGAAGTCGTTATCCAAACGTATCGTCACATTTCATTCTCCAAAAGCGTTCTTTTCTTAACATTAATACTCGTGATATTGGTACTGTTGAGTCTTTTTGTTGGGCAAGGTCAAACGGGATGGTACATAAGTATCGATGCTAATATCATCGCATTACGATGGCCGAGAGTATTTGTCGCGCTGTTTGCAGGAATGGGTCTTGCCATAGCTGGTACTATTATTCAACGTGTTACCACTAACCCAATGGCGAGCCCAGAAATTTTAGGCATTAGTTCTGGAGCTGCCCTTGCTTTGGTTATTGGGGCATTATCGGGAGTGGCTATTGAACGCCATCAGCAAATGCTGCTAGGTACTGTTGGGGCATTGAGTGTCACTGCTATCATCTGGTTGCTAGCCAGAAAACATCAATTTTCACCGACGCATATGCTACTTTCTGGCATTGCCCTCAGCGCTGGGCTCGATGCCGTACTTCGGATCTCCTTAGCTTCAGGTCAAGATAATGTGCAAGGCTTACTAACTTGGTTATCTGGTTCGACATATTTAGTCACAACGATCGATATCTGGATCGTTGCATGTGCTGTTTTGGTGATAGGGTGTGGTGTGGTGTGTACTCATCGTTGGCTCGATATCATTGGCTTAAGCAGTGTAACAGCCAGCAGTATTGGACTGAATGTTCGGTGGGTTAGGCAGGTTCTATTATTGATGGTCGCCTTATTAACAACCGTTTGCACCATCGTGATTGGCCCATTAAGTTTTATTGGTTTATTAGCGCCGCATATGGCACGTTCCCTAGGCCAATATAGTGCGCTAAAACAGGTAATCGTGGCTAGTTTTTTAGGGGCGTTGATTATGGTCATCGCCGATTGGACAGGGAGAACCTTGTGGTTCCCATGGCAATTTCCAGCAGGGCTTTTAGCCTCTGTTTTTGGTGGAGCATATTTTTTGTATTTAATGCGCAAATAGCCGATGAGCTATAATTTACCAACATATAAAAGCAGACTATTGAAGTTGTTTTTATCGACGTAACAAACGGTTAAATATATGTGAAGCACAAACCGAACGTATTATACCAATCGTAGCAAAGAACCGCTCATACTCGCTAGCTTGTTAAAACTCTCGATAACGGCGTTAGAATTTTTGATTGTGGAACAAGTAGTTATCGAAAAATCCCGCTTTGTTAGCAAGCATTTTTTCTACGCTATTTTTGAGTACTTATTTACGGTGATTGGTATTGCACAAGTGTTAGAAATAAAAAGTGTTTCATTGTACCAGTAAATATAAAAAATAGGTTGATTATGCAAATAAGAATGATTAGCATTTGTGTTAACAATAAAAACACAAAAATGCATTATGGAAAACATACCTTACCCAGAGCAACAACAGCCGATCATCAATGATGTCGCTGCTGCTTGTTTCTTAAATGCACTTGCTAGAGAGTGCGACTCGATTTCGATTGTTATTGAAGGAGATAAGTCATTTTACTGCATACCACGATCAGAACAATCCGCTATTTATATTCCGCTACGCTATGTCTCATCTTTAGGTTTACATCAATATCATTTTCCCGCTTATGCATTAGGAGAAAATAATACTCCCCTTGATTTCACCTCAGTCTTGAACGCGATTATGCATGAGCCTTCACTGGTTGGCTTATTAACCGCTGAACAAAGTGACATTTTTATAACCCGTGTACTAGAAAGCAGTACTAATACCCATCAAGCCATTTTAAAAAATCCTTATGGACAGTCACTGTTTAATGATGCGTTAAATTTTCAACAGGCCGAACAAGGATTATTAGTCGGACATTCTGTCCATCCTGCACCGAAAAGTCGTGAACAGTTCACCGCAGATGATGCTGCGCTTTATTCGCCAGAGTTTGGAGGGCAGTTTGCACTACGTTGGTTAGCTGTTCACCCAAGTATTACCATTTCAGGCAGTTCCGCAGAGCTTACTGTGCAGCAACGACTTGAAGAGTTTTTAGAGGCCGATACTAGGCTGGCTAAAATGGTCGTGGGGGAGATACCCGAAGGCTATTTACTCTTTCCTGTTCACCCATGGCAGTGGCAATGGTTCAAAAAACATCGTGATATTATTCAGTATCTCGAACAAGGCTTAATCGAAGATTTCGGTGAATTTGGTGCGACATGGTACCCAACCTCGTCCACTCGCTCGCTATACAGCCCTTCAATGCCTTATATGTTGAAATTTTCTTTAAGCGTAAAATTAACCAATTCAATTCGAAATTTATCACTAAAAGAAGTGGTTCGGGGGACGCGCCTCAACCAACTTTTCCATGATACTGATCTGAGTGGCACACAAGGTAAAGGACGTGGTTTTCAAGTAATGCAAGAGCCTGCTTTTGTTGGTTTGATTGATCAGACAGGAGATGTGATCGACGAAAGTTTGGTGGTTTTTCGTGATAACCCGCTGCAATCTCAAATAGATCAAGAAGCGGTGGTGTTAGCAACCTTAACTCAGCAAAATCCATGGTCTAGTGCGTCGTTAAGTGCTGCAAGAATTCATTCTATCGCTAATGAAAACAAAAACTTGGTAAAAGATGTTGCACTTGATTGGTTTAGCGCTTACTGCCGCCATGTAGTGGTACCACTATTTGCTTTACAGGCTAATTTTGGTGTGGTGTTTTTAGCGCATCAACAAAACATAGTATTGCAAATGGACAATGGATTCCCAGTTGGTATGTATTACCGAGATTGCCAAGGTACGGGTTATACCGATCTCGCCTTTGAGCGCTTTTCTCAGCAGTTAAGTGAAAGCAAAAACGATGTGGAAAACTATTGGAATCAAGAAAAAGTGCGTCGTTACTTCGCTTATTATTTGCTGATTAATTCCACCTTTAATGTCATCAGTTCGATTGCTTCTCACTGTGATATATCGGAACAAGTGCTACTACGCGTTCTACGCCAACATCTTGAAGCATTGCGCTTTAGTGAAATACGAGATTCAGCATGTTTAGATTACGTACTAGACAGCGACACATTATGCTGCAAGGGTAATTTTTACTGCTATTTGCAGAACTTCAATGAAAACTCTATTCCAGATCCTGCGGTGATTTATTTCGATTTGCCTAATCCCTTAATCAGCATTAAAGAGTATTCTCATGTCTAGTTTTGCCACTTTTACCGTTAAACAAGCAGCAGAGAAACCCGTTGAACTGAATTTGACACTTTCGCTTTCCGATCTCGAACATTGTGATGTTTTAGTCCAGTTATTTAGCGATCTCGATCGGCTTTTTAGCCAAGATCGCGGTATTGATGAAGTTCAATTTTTCCCGGGTAACGCTTTAGTTTGGCAACAAATAGCAGTGAAACTGCCCATTTTTAAGGCTTATATCCTGAGCCGAGCGTGTTTCTGCGTATTTCGGTGATTGCGATCGCTCGTTTCGGTTTATTCCGATCACCTGATCCTGCCGTTTTTCTCTCTTCCTATTTTTACTCTAAGTGATCGGATTGCGCCAGTTTTCTCATTGACTCACCGCC